>CAZJPT010000015.1:0-16181 GCA_964547835.1 uncultured Desulfovibrio sp. | reverse complement strand
TACGGTGGGTGGTGTGGGAGGTCGGGGCGAGAAATCGCCCCTCCTACCCGATCAAAGTATCAGATTCCATAGACGTCCTATAAGCGGAGAGATCTTTTATATTAGTCCAAGTGAAGAACAGCAAAAAATAGCAAAAGCTATGGGATGTGAAAATATTTACATGAATGACGTAGAATACTAACAATAACATCCAAAATATAGCGCACTGATTGTTATTGTTTAAGCTCGCTATGTATGGCACAAAAATTGCATGAAATCTCTTCCGCTATTGTTCGTATAATCTTTCCGGAATTTCTATATTTAGTGGGTTGACTTGTCAGCCCTGTCGTACGCCCGCTCCTGGGAAATGAGCCTTGACATGTTTAAAAGTAACGACTACTAATAACGTGCCTAATCTAGACGTCGGAGTGCTTTTGCGATGAATGCAATCCCACATCAGACACGCATGACAAGGCAGAGGGCCATTATCCTTGAGGAATTGCGCAAGCTGACCACGCATCCAACTGCGGATGAACTCTATCAGATTGTTCGCTTCCGGATACCTCGCATCAGTCTTGGCACGGTCTATCGCAATCTGTGTTTTCTGTCGGAATGCGGTGAGATTATCAGACTGGAGACCCCTGGCAGCCTCAACCGCTACGACGGCAATACGGCACCACATCAGCACATCCGTTGCGTCAACTGCGGCTGTATTGCTGACGTGAATCCGCCTTTGCCCACGCCTGATGCCTCAGGCATACATGTGCCCGGCTTTGCCACCGTGTTCCGCACCCGCATCGAATACGACGGCCTGTGTGAAACGTGCGAGAGCGTGCAGGCCTCGCATGACCTTCATGTTCAGAACCATGCGAGAGCGGACTGGGAGGAGGCTGAGGCCCAGTAAGTCTTCCCTTATCGGCTCATATCATCAAGGAGTCTGTCCCCCGGACGGACTCCTTTTGCTATATCTTGCTATTTCAAGAGCGGCATGTCTGTCTCAGGAAACATACAAAATAACGTGATCTGGCCTGAAGCTGCTGACCCGCATCTGATGTGAAAGCGAAACAGCTGCGGAGACATAAAACTGTCAAGGTGTTATGTCAATTCCTCAGCAGGGGTGACCGGATTGCGGGCAATGCTGCAGCAGGTGCCGTGACAGGCCGTCAGCAGATCGTCAGCTGCCAGAATGAGCTGCACACCGCGCTTGCCGGCACTTACGTAGATGGTTTCATGCAGCCGCGCCGTTTCATCGATGTAGACGGGATAATCCTTTTTTCCGGCCAGTGGTGAGCAGCCGCCGCGCATGTAGCCGGTGAGCGGAAGCACCTCCTTGAGGGGCACCATTTTTAAGTGTTTGTTGCCCGATGCCTGGGCCAGAGCTTTGAGGTCCAGTTCGGCGGCTGCGGGAATGCAGGCCATAAGAACCCCCGTTTTATCTCCTCTGGCCACCAGTGTCTTGAACACGCGCTCTGGCGGGACATTGGCTGCGCGTGCCATGCGTACTGCCGAAAGGTCCGTGTCGTCAACGGGCGTCTCGTGGATGCGGTAGGCAATGCCCAGGCTGTCGAGCAGACGGGCCGCATTGGTCTTGACTGTCTTGTCGCGTGCCATCAGCAATCTCCCGGCCTTGGCGCGCTGTCATCACTGCGCTCACCATGCTCTTCCATCCCGTCGACGTCGATACGCAGGCCATCTCCCCAGAATGTTTTCATTTGTTGTGTGAATGAGCAGGCGGACTCATCAATCAGCGCGTCCAGCGCCGGCAGCGTCTTTTCCGCAAAGAGCCGCCGCAGAGCGTCGTGATCCCCCATATTGTCAAGAACCATGTCACAGGCGGCCATCTTGCGATCCTCGGGCCACTGCCAGTTTTCAATGGCTGCGGATTTGTCTGCAGACCAGCCGCGGGTTTCGGCCAGGCGTGCCCTGCGCGTTGCCTGGTCTGCCCTGACGCCAAGCACCAGTGGTTTTGGAGCAAAGGCGTCCTTGTGCCAGCCGCATTCAAAATAGAGCGGGATCTCGGCACAGCAGCGCAGGGTGCGTTTTGTCCGGCAGTCATCGAAAAAGGCCTGTATGTCACCGCGCACCAGCGTGTGGACGACTCGCTCAAGTTCGTAGCGCAGGGAGGGAGCTTCCTGCAGTCTCACCATGAGTGCTTTTTTGTCGACGCCGCCGTCCGCGTCCAGCGTGTCCTCGCCAGCCCGCTCGCCTATCCACGCACTTAGTGCGCCTCCGGGACGATAATAGCTGTTTACCAGATTATCGGCGCTTATGACGGGGCAGCCGTTCTGAGCAAAAAGGGCGAGTACCGTAGATTTGCCGCAGCCGGGATTGCCGGTCAGCACAAGGCACTGCGTCTGCGCTGCCGCTGCACTCAGGTAGTCTGCGAAGTCCGCTGGCGGCGGCAGGGTAAATGTCAGCCTTCTGCCTGTGTGCGGATGGACGAAGCCAAGACGCCAGGCATGCAGCATGACACGCGGAGCCATGGATGCAGCCTCCTGGAACGGGCCATCGCCATATATGGTGTCACCAAGAAGGGGATGACCGATGTGGCGCATATGAACACGGATCTGATGGGTGCGGCCGGTGTGCAGACCAAGACGCACCAGGGCAATTTTTTTGTCCGTGTCGCTCCACAGGGTCTCGTAGTCCGTCCACGCCTCGCGACCGCCCTGGGACAGGGGGACAACGGCTCTGCGCCTCTTTTTGAAGGGATCCCGGCCTAAGGGACTTTTCACAGACCCCATGCCCGGGACACCGTAAGTCAGGGCAAGATACGTCTTGTGCACTTCGCGCCTCGAGAACGCCTCGCTGAGGGAGAGTCGCGTCGCCTCGTTTCGGGCCATGAGCATGAGGCCGCTTGTCTGCCTGTCCAGGCGGTGCACAATGCCCGGGCGCAGGCCGTTCATGGCGGTCATGTCGGGATAGACGCCGAGGACGCGCTGCACCAGCGTGCCTGACGGGCAGGACGTGCAGGGATGAACAACGATGCCGACCTGCTTGTTAAGGACAATGATATCGTCGTCGTGCCAAACGACGTCTATGTCGCCCTCTTCTGGAGGACAGTGGACACCTTCTTCAGACAGGCTGATGACAACGCTGTCTCCTGTCCTGACCTTGGTTGCAGGCTGGAGACAAATCCGTCCGTTGATCTGGCAACAGCCGTCGTACACGGCTTTTTTCACGGCCTCGCGGGACAGGGGACGCGCCTGGGAAGACAAAGTGAGCAGGTCTTCGTCCGCGCAGAACTCATCCTCATCCTGTTCCGGTAAATTCCCGGCTGCACCGGCCGCTCTGGTCAGGGCTGCGACAAGGACCTGATCAAGGCGCATTTTATGGTCATTTTGTTCGACGATGAAGCGAAATTCTTCTGACATGACAGTTAGCGGGAAACGCCGCCCAGCGTAGTCAGGGTGTGGAAGCGGTCACCAATGGTGGAATTATTGGTCAGGCTGGGCAGTTCCCAGCCAGGAGTCATGGAAGTGACAACCACGCGGCCTATGATAAGTCTGTTGTCCTCCCCCTCGGGCTCGTCCACACGAATACCCCAGATATCGTGCAGGATGGCAGGACGTCCCTTCCATGTGCCAATATAGAGCACCACATGGCCTTTGAGCACAATGAGCGAGGCAAAGGGCACGCCCTTTTCCAGCACCACCTGCTCCCTGGCTGCCGCTGAGGGCAGACCGCTCAGGGAAATACGCTTGCCTGTGCGCCCCTGGGCCTGCGAGTTGCGCGGCAGCCAGATGCCAAAGGGTGTCATAAGGTCTCTGGTCATGGCCGAGCAGTCGCGCAGCCCCAGCATGCCGCCCCAGCCGTAACGCTGTCCCAGCATCTGATTGCCAATATTGGCCACTGAGGCGGGCGTCATGACCAGAGGCATGTATTCCACGCAGCCTTCAGCCAGCTGACGTGACTTCATGGTGGCAGTTCCGTTCCTTTTGCGCACCGGCACCATGACTGCGTCCGGTCCGGCTGCTGGCAGAACCACGCCGATGTCGATCCTTTCCCCTGCGCCTGCATCGACGCCGTCCCGGACCACGGCCACCATGGTGGCGCTTTCCCATATCTCCATGAAGGAGGCATCGACCACGGCCAAATCACGGGCGCGCACCCAGCCGCAGGCTATGGGAGTCTCTACGTAGTACCAGCGTCCGTCCGCGGTCTTCTGGCAGAGCAGGACAGGCAGGCCCATGGGCAGCCGCGAGTACTGGAAGTAGTCAAAGGGATTGTCCGCAGGCACAGGCACAGGTTCGCTGAAGCGCGGCACGTCTGTAGGCATCTCGCGCAAATCTGTAGTGCGCACGGTGACACCGGGTTTGTTCACATTGGGCCAGGTCTGCATGCGGGCGTTTGTGCGCATGGCCCGCCATTCTTCGTCGCGCCACCTGGTGTCGCCGTTCTTCCAGCCGCGGGCCTTGCGCCTGAGCAGGAGGCTGACGTCCCTGGCAGCTATGGAAGGCTTTGTTATGTGCCAGGGCTTAAAGAATGATGTACGCCATTTTTCCAGAGCTGCATCAGCCTCCCCCGCACTGAGAATGGGGACATCGCGGTCCGCACGGAGATAGGCCGTCAAATCCTGCGGAAAGTCACGCATATCCCGTACGGACTGTATTCCCCTGTAGACGGGATGTTGTTTCGGGCCGCAGGCGGCGAGCAGGCACAGACAGAACACAAGGCCCAGCACGCGGGCAAAAATCTTGGTCAATGGACACTCCTCGGCGGCTGCGGGCCGCTCACGCTCACTTGATGGTGACGCTGTATTTTTCCAGGAAACCGGTCGGATGGTAGGATTCCTTGGCCTTGCGCAGGCCCTGCTCGTCCAGGTCCTGTGCGCGGTTGACAAGACGCGTGTCAGCGCATTCCCTGCGGCAGAAGACGCAGTTGATGGTCTGATAGACACCGCGCACGGAATTAAGCCCTTTTTCATAGTGAACGCCCATGGTGTCTGCGTCAAGGCGCTCGCCCAGTGAAAAGGCAACGATTTCCCCCTTGATGTACAGCGATCCACCGCAGATGTTGCGGAAGCGCCTGTATTGGGACAGCACACGGTTAATGGCGTCGTTCTCTGCCATCAGCGAGGGCGAGTGCTCGCAATCGTGCCACTGGCACCAGTTGTCCTGCAGGGCCAGACAATCCTCTACCATAGCGTCGTCCAGGGGATGGTATTCTGGCTCGCCATAGGTGCGGACAAAGCTTGAGACGTGATTCTTCTTCTTGTGAAAGCGGTTGCCTGGCAGCATGGACAGTTCCCTGCTGTCATAGAGGTATTCAAACTGGCCGCGGGCAGCCTCGCTTGTCAGATGGTCGCCCAGGCTTGACCGCCACAGGCTTTCCAGCATGGAAGGCACGCGGATGAAGGACATATCAGGGACGAGCGTTCTGCTCCAGTTCACGGCGTTCCAGTCTCCCAGCGGCGCCCAGTACACGGTAGCGCAGGGACAGGTCTGGCGTATCCAGCATAAGGTGTCGTCAAAAGCCCACTCCAGTCCGTAATGCTGTTCCCAGCCCCAGAGGTTGACAAGGCTGTAGTCTATGGAACGCTGGGGGCAGGCGTTCCAGTACGGGTAGAAGCGCTCCGCTTCATCCAGGGAGACCGGGTGGAATTCGAGATGTTTCATAGGGGCGTATTTCCTTGGTCGACATTGGTGTCGCGCCGACAAAAGCGTGTGGGGGATTATGTGGCGCAGCCATTTCCTCACAAATTAAGACGAGACGTGGTTTTGTCAGGAAAGTTTTGCAGATTTTGCGCAGCAGTTCAGGGTTTCAGTGTTTTGTGTGCATGCCCGCTGCTGGCCCGCATGGCCCATGATGTCCAGTTGCCACGGAAAAAGAACCAGAACATGCACGAAGCCTGCAGTATCTGGGATATGAGCATGGCACAGAAGACCCCTCTGGCGTTTCCCCAGATAAGGTGGCCGAGCAGCAGGCCCAGAGGCAGACGCACGAGCCAGAAACTGCCGCCGAAAACCATGAGATTGATGTGTGTGGCTCCGGCACCTACCATGACGCCGCCAAAGACTGTCGAGGCTATGGAAAAGGGCGTGGAAAGAAGATTGTAGAAGAGATAGGCGACAATGTAGCTGCGAGTGGCTGCGTCGTCAGTAAAAAGAGCGGCCAGATTTTCCCTGAAGGGCCAGATGAGGACGGCTACCGCACTCATGACAAGCATGGCCGTGCGCACCATGGTGAATGCCACACGCTGCGCCTCCTGCTTGTTACCGGCGCCGAGGCAATTGCCTACGAGAACTGCGGCGCTCATGTTGAAGGCCATGGCAGGCATAAAGAGCAGTCCCTCGATACGCAGGCCGGCAGTGAGACCGGCAAGTGCGGACACACTCTCAAAGGGGACAGCGGCTACGAGCGTGAAGAGCACAAGATAGCCGGACTGCCACACGAGACTGGAAAACCCGGCGGGCACTGCCACCTTGACGAGATAGGGCAGACCACGTTTCAGCCAGCGCACCTGAGGAATGTTTTTCCAGTTGAGATAGCCATAGTGGCGCAAGAAGACGCAGTTGATGACGGACCCGAGTACATTGGCAGTGACACTGGCCCAGGCGATGCCTGTGCTGCCGAGTTCGGGCATGCCGAACATGCCAAGTGCCGTGCCAAGACAGCAGATGAGGTGCAGCACAGCCAGAATGGAGGAGACTACCAGGGGCAGGATGACGTTTCTCGTACATCGGAAGATGACGCCGGTGCCTCCGTAAAGAAAGGCGAAGGGCATACCCAGCATGAAAATATACATGAGCTCTCTGGCCGTGGTCATGGTTTCCACGGGCAGGCGCACGAGAAACAGAATTTCATCACAAAAGACAGTTCCCACCAGACCCATGGTGGAGCCCAGGATGAAGCACAGTCCCAGTGTGATGGTGATGTAATAGTTGGCACGGCGCAGGCGCATCGCTCCCATGGCCTGGGTAACTGCCGCTGTAGCGCCTGAGGACAGGCCCATGTTGAGCACAGTGAGAAAGAGATTGCACTGCGTCACCATGCCCAGCGCAGCCTGCACGTCCGGTCCCAGACGGCCGGCAGTCCAGACGGGAACCAGCGTCATGAAAAACATGACATACATCATGGCCATCTGCGGCCAGGTGAGCCGCCAGATGGCGCGTGGCGAAGTGGAAAGATCCGGTGCTTTCATTGGCAGAATCGGCACCGCTCTTGCAGGCGCAGACTGCGGGGAAGAGCGCTGCCTCCTTTAGTCTGTCTGAGTGTGGGGCAGGGGACAGGCTGGATCAGGTTCTGGCGGTACAGAAAGCTCCGGTTGCGCCTGCACGTGAGGCGGACAACCGGAGCCTGCATCCTGGCCCTTGTGCCGGACACATGATGGACGTCATGTTTGTATGTCTCCGGCAGGCCGAAGTATCAGACGAGTGTGGCAGAGAGGTCATCAAGCGTCTGTCTGCGACGGATGAGCTGCATTTCACCGGCCTCAGTGAGCAGAACTTCAGCGGCAAGGCAGCGGGTATTGTAGCTCGAGGACATGGAAAAGCCGTAGGCCCCGGCGTCGAGCACGCCAATAAGATCCCCTTCGCGGATTTCGGGAAGGACGCGATCCCTGGCCAGGATGTCACCACTTTCGCAGATATTGCCCACCACAGTCTGTTCCATGTCCTGGCGCGCAGCCGCGTCATTGCCGTAAATTTCCATGTCATGGAAGGAGCCGTACATGACCGGACGCTGCAGCACGTTAAAGCCGAGATCTGTGCCGACATAGCGGCGCGGACCGTTGTTCTTGACGGCCTCCACGCTGCCAAGCAGCAGACCGCATTCAGCCACCACGTAGCGTCCCGGCTCCACCAGGAAGCGGCCGGAATAGGCGTTTTTATCACGCCAGGCGCCAAGCAGTTCGTCCAGGCCGGTGCCCAGGGCGCCAAGGTCCAGACGAGCCTCGCCGTCGTACTTGTGGTAGGGGATGCCGAAACCGCCGCCGAAGTCAATAACTTCGATGGTGCCGCGCATGCTTTCAGGCATGGCGTCAATAATGCCCAAAAGCACTTCGGCAGCAGCCACATAGCCGCCAGGCTCCATGAAGAGCGAGCCGATGTGCTGATTGACGCCGGCAAGGGTGAGTTCGTGCCTGCTCAGCAGGTCCGCCACCTTGTCAAAGTCCTCGGGACATACCCCGAACTTGGTTTCCTTGCCGGCAGTGACCACCTTCTTGTGATGTCCGGCCCCGATGCCGGGATTGAAGCGCACCATGACCCTGCCGCCCCGGTTGAAACGCCCGTACATGTCGAGCTGGCTCAAGCTGTCGACGCTCACCAGGAGCTTGTGCGCGATGGCATTGCGCATCTCTGACGGCGAGATATTGTTGGAAATGTACAGAATGGAGTCAGCATCAAAGCCGGCCAGCAGATCCATGTGCAGCTCGCCCGGGCTCATGGCGTCAACAACCAGCCCTTCCTCGCGCACAATGCGCAGCAGGGCCGGGTTGGAGTTGGCCTTGACAGAGTAATTGACACCGTATCCGGGCACCTGGCACATATTTTTGAGCTCGCGGCAGCGTTCGCGCAAAATGTGTTCGCTGTAGACGTAGAGTGGCGTGCCAAATTGCTTGACCAGGTCAGCGGGAGAATGGCCGCCGAAAAAGCTGACGCTGTCTGTGTATGTGGAGCGGATATTTGTCATAGATACAACCGGCGCATCTGTCCCGGCTGATGCGGGAAGCGCCGCCTCCTTGTGGGTGGGTGAAAACAGATTGGCTGTGGAAGGGAAATGACGTTATGGCGCCTGACTGCGGGCCCTGGGAAAAGGGCGGAGTCAGGCATTTTGTCAGGACTGTGCTGTCCCTGGGGGGGGAGGAAGTGCGCGGGCTGGTTCGCACCGGAAAACTTTAAAAAAGTAAAGAAAAACAATAGATAAAGTGATTTATTGCGACACTGGATGCTAGCGCCGGGGAAAGGACCTTGTCAAGATTCCTGTCAGGAGCTGCTGGAAAACAACATTATGTTTTATCACGGAAAACCTGGCTGTTGATGGTAGTTTGAGCAGGAAAAAGCCTGATGCTGCCATGCCGCAGTTCCTTACAGGACAGAACGCCGCATACAGATGCGGCAGGCGCTCAAGAACGTGCCTGATGCGCGCCGTCCAGGGCTGCACGATCTTGTCGGTCAGGCCTGTTTCTTATAAAAGGGGAAAATATTTTGCAGCAATCGCCGGCCCCCTGTTTTCCGCAACAGGGGCCCGGCAGGCGCATTTTTCCAAGGAGGGCCCCAGATGGCCATTGAAAACGGCGACACCGTCAAGGTGCATTACGTCGGCACGCTGCATGACGGCACGGAATTCGACTCCTCCAGACGCGAGGGACGCGAGCCTTTGGAATTTACGGTAGGGCGCGGCCAGCTTATTCCCGGTTTTGAAGCCGGGGTGCGCGGCCGCGAGGTTGGCGACCGCTTCACCGTTGAAATTCCCTGTGATCAGGCCTACGGTCCTGTGGACGAGAAGCTCATCTTCACTGTGAAGCGTTCGGATGTGCCCCCGCATATTCCTGCCGAGAAAGGCACGCCCATCGAGCTCACCAACGAGCGGGGCGGGGTTATGTACGCAGTCATCAGCGAGGTGACGCCCGATACGATTACGCTCGACGCCAACAACCCCATGGCCGGCAAGGACCTTATTTTTGACATAGAGATTCTTTCCGTCAGCTAAAGGCTGTCTCTGTCAGTCAGCCGTATTCTCAATTTTCCCGCCCGGAGTCAGCATGAGCAAGACGAGCGCCCGCCAGAGCGCCATACAGGCCATTACTACCTACAAGCCAGATTCTGCGGGCTTCAGTTTCCGTGATGTGAAGCCCACGGAAATCTTTGGCTGCAATGTGTTTAATGACAAGGTGATGCGCGAGCGTTTGCCCAAAACCGTCTACCGCTCCCTGACAAGAACCATGCGCTATGGTATGACCCTGGATCCGGCCATAGCCGACACCGTGGCCGCAGTCATGAAAGACTGGGCCATCGAGCATGGTGCCACTCATTATACGCACATATTCTATCCACTCACCGGCCAGACTGCTGAAAAACACGACAGTTTCCTGATGCCCGACGGCCACGGGGGCGTGATTGCGGAATTTTCAGGCTCCATGCTCATCCGCGGCGAGGCCGACGGCTCGTCCTTTCCATCGGGCGGTCTGCGCTCCACCTTCGAGGCGCGCGGCTACACGGCCTGGGACGTGACCAGTCCGGCCTATCTGCAGGAAGCGCCCAACTGCACGGTGCTCTGCATTCCCACCATGTTTCTGTCCTGGACCGGCGTGGTGCTTGACAAGAAGACCCCCATGCTGCGTTCCGGCCAGGCCCTTAACCGTGAGGCCAGGCGCGTCCTCAAAATTTTCGACGTTAAATGTGATCTGCCTGTTGTGGCCTATGCCGGCCTTGAGCAGGAATACTTTCTTATTGACAACAACTACAATTTTGCCCGCCAGGATCTGCTGGTGGCCGGCCGTACCCTTTTCGGTGCCCGCCCGGCCAAGGGGCAGGAGTTCAGTGACCAGTATTTTGGAGTGATTCCGCAGCGCGTGCTCAGTTTCATGATGGAGGCCGAGCGTGAGCTGTACAAGCTCGGTGTGCCGGTTTCCACCCGCCATAATGAGGTGGCGCCCAGTCAGTATGAAATAGCACCCGTGTTTGAGCAGGCCAACGTGGCCGTGGATCATAACCACATGATCATGGCCGCTCTGCGCAACAAGGCCAAGGCCCACGGCCTCAAGTGCCTGCTGCACGAAAAACCCTTTAACTGCATCAATGGCTCCGGCAAGCATCTCAACTATTCCGTGGGCAATGCCGAACTTGGCTCCCTTTTTAATCCTGGCGACACGCCGTATGCCAACGCCACATTCCTGATCTTTGTATGCGTCCTCATTCGCGCCGTGCACAAATACGGCGGTCTGCTCAGGGCCACTGTGGCCAGTGCCAGCAATGATCACCGTCTCGGCGCCAATGAGGCGCCGCCGGCCATCATGTCCATTTTCCTGGGTGATCAGCTTACGGAAATCCTGGAAGCCTTCCGGGCCGGCCACCTGGAGCAGGCCGAGGTCGGAGCCAAGAAAACCGTCATGGACGTGGGTGTGGATACATTGCCGTCTCTGCCCAGAGACCCCGGCGATCGCAACCGTACAAGCCCCATTGCCTTTGTGGGCAATCGCTTTGAGTTTCGCGCCCTGGGCTCAAGTCAGTCAGCGGCCGACTCCATCACTGCACTTAACGCCATGATGGCCGATTCCCTTGGGTACGCTGCCGACTGGATTGAAAACGGGCTCAAGGAAGGCAGATTGTTTAACGACGCTGTGCAGAGTTTTATTTCTCACGTCATGGAGGAACACAGCGCAGTTATATTCAATGGCGACGGTTACTCCGATGTCTGGCACAAGGAGGCTGCCCGCCGCGGTCTGCCCAATCTGCGCAACGCTCCGGAGGCCATTCCCGTGCTGCTGACGCCGGAAGTGATGGAACTCTATGAGCGTCTGGGCATTATGCACCCGGCCGAAATGAAGGCCAGAGTGGATATCTATCTGGAGCAGTACTGCAAGACTATCCGCACCGAATCCGTACTCACTGTACGCATGGCCCGCACCAGTGTCTATCCGGCAGCCCTGGCCTTCCAGAAGCATCTGGCCGAGACCGGTGTGGCAGTCCGTGCCCTGGGCCGCGATTTTCAATGCACAATGCTTGATCGTGTCAGTGCCGATATCGAGGCGCTGCAAAAGCGCGTCGACACCCTTGAGGCCGTCATGGCTGCAGTGGAGGGCGAGAAAGAGCTGCGCGTGAAGGCCGTACGCTACTGCGAACAGGTGCTCAGCGCCATGGAAGATGTGCGCAAGGTGGCTGACAGGCTCGAATGCGAACTGCCCGAGGAGCTGTGGACGCTGCCCACGTATCAGGAAATGCTCTTTAACAAATAAGCCGGCGCCGTACGTTGCGGTTTTGCCGTATTCCCAGGAGAATGTCCTACATGCCCCGTGTTGATACCAGGTCACTGACGCAGGACCCCTCCGTCATGGCCAACATTCAGGCTGAAGTCGCTGAGGAGAGCCGTCCGCTGCTGCTGTTCATCACAAAAAACGCCAAATTTCTGGTGGGCTTTATTGTGCTGCTCATTATCGCCCTTGCGGTTACGGCCATCTATCGCTATGTGGAGAACAGTCAGCGAGACGAGACTCTGGACGCCGTAGCCCGCATCATGGCGCGTCCCGCAGACGCGCAGCAGCTGCGCGATTTGCAGGTCCTGGTTGAGACCACCCCGGAGTCCATGCGGACAGCTGTGGCCGTGGCCATGGCCGAAAGCGCGATGCGTCAGAACAACGCACCCAAGGCCGCAGAGGCGTACGGCATGGTGGCCAGGGCTGAGTACGACAGCCCCATGGGACTGTCCTCTGCCGTGAGTCAGGCCGGCTGGCTGCTTCGGCAGGGCAAATATGCCGAGGGCCTGGAAATTCTCAAGAGCATCGAGCCCAGACTGACCACGCAGGCCGGACAGCAGATTCGTGTCATGCTGGCTGAGGCGGCGTACAGGGCTGGTGACAGGGAGCTGGCGGCCAGCACCTACGAAAAGGTCGCTGCTGTCGCTGCGAGCGATCTGGACAGGGAATATTATGCGAACCGTGCCAGGGAAATGCGTGCAGCCAGCGCCGGGTCCGAATAATTTATTCAGGCAGCCACACATAATCGTCCGGGTTTTGCCCGGACGTTCTATTCTGCATTCGGCGCCGCTGCCGCGGCGGCCGTGAGGAGTAATCAATGAGCAATCCCCTGCTGGACGGGAAAAAAGACGAATGTCACCTGCTTCTTGGGAACGAGGCCATTGCGCGCGGAGCCCTGGAAGCCGGAGTGCACGTCGTAACCTGTTATCCCGGAACTCCGTCTTCGGAAGTTCCTGACACATTCCGAGCCATCGGAGGTACGGGCACCCGCTATTTGATGCAGTACTCGGTCAACGAGAAAGTCGCCATGGAAGTAGCCTGTGGCGCAGCTCTGGCCGGCGGTATGAGCCTTGTGACCATGAAGCACGTGGGTGTGAACGTGGCCGCAGACCCATTATTCACCTCGGCGTACACCGGTTTGCCCGGCGGGATGGTCGTACTCTCGGCCGACGATCCGGGATTCCACTCCTCGCAGAACGAACAGGACAACCGCCATTACGCCCGTGCCGCGTCTCTGCCCTGTTTTGAGCCCTGTTCCGCTCAGGAAGCCAAGGACATGACAAAGGAGGCCTTTCGCGTGGCCCGCGAGCTCGAGCAGCCCGTCCTGCTGCGCACCACCACCCGCGTCAACCATATGCGTGGTCCTGTGACCTTTGACGAGCTGCCTGCAGCAGAGGTGGACCTTGTCCCCTTCTCCTCCAATCCCGGCCGCTTTGTGCCAGTGCCAGCCGTGGCCAGGATACGCCACAAGGTACTTGAGGAGAACATGGCAAGGGCCATGGCCATTGCTGAGACCAGTCCCTTTAATAAGGAGCGCGTGCCCGACCCGGCCCCCAGGCTGGGCGTTATTGTCTCCGGGGTTTCCAGAAATTATGTCAGTGACGCATTGGAAGCCAACGGCTGGGAAGACAAAGTGCGCGTCCTTGAGCTGGGCATGACCTGGCCCCTGCCTGAGACCCTTCTGCGCACCTTTCTGGAAGTCTGTGACAAGGTCCTGGTGGGGGAAGAAAACGATCCTCTTCTCGAGACAGGCGTGCGCGTCGTGGCGCAAAAGGCCGGTCTCGCCACACAAATCGAGGGCAAGAGCGACATCCTGACCATACAGGGCGAATACTCCACACCGCTTCTGGCCGAGGCGCTGGCCTCCTTCCTGGGAGAAAGCAGGCAGCCGCGCACGCAGCCGAAGCCAATGGATCTGCCCAGGCGTCCCCCCAATCTCTGCGCCGGATGTTCTCACAGGGCCGTATTTTACGCTGCTCGCCAGATCTTTGGCGATGAGGCCGTGTATTCCAGCGATATTGGCTGTTACACGCTCGGCATGCTGCCGCCGCTCAAATGCGCTGACTTTTTGTTCTGCATGGGTTCGTCTGTTTCCGGTGGGTCAGGCTTTGCCATGCTGAGCAAGCGTCCTGTTGTGGCCTTCATTGGTGATTCCACATTCTTCCATTCCGGCATGACCGGTCTTGCCAATGCAGTCTTTAACCGCATGGACGTGGTGGTCTGCGTGCTTGATAACGGCACTACGGCCATGACAGGTCACCAGCCCAATCCCGGTATGATGCAGGAACAGCTTGGTGAGCTTTGCCAGCACCTGGACATTGAGGCCATTGTGCGCGGCATAGGGGTTACCGCTGTGAAAAAGGTCAGCGCCTTCAACTTGAGGTCCGTCATGAACGCCTTCAAGGCATTCCGCGAGCAGAGCGGCGTGCGCGTGCTCATTGCAGAGGAGCCTTGCGCCCTCTTTGCAAGACGCGCCTTGCGCAAGGGTGTGGCAAGGTACGCTATAGTCACAGCTCAGGACGATGCCACCAGGAACTGCTTTGACACCTTTGCCTGTCCGGCCTTCTGCCGCACGGACGGCGCCTACGCTGTAGATGCCGAACTGTGCACCGGCTGCGGCGTGTGTCTGCAGGTGGCACCCAGGAGCTTCAAGCTCATGCAGCGCTAAGGAGGGGAGCTATGGACGCCAACAAGAAACTTCGCATCTACTTTACTGGTGTGGGTGGACAAGGCTCCCTCACGGCAACGGCTCTTCTTGCGCGTACGGCCCTTTTTGCCGGCGTTGACGTGGTGGCCGGGGAAGTGCACGGCATGGCACAGCGCGGTGGCGTGGTTGAATCCGTTCTGTTGCTAGGTGGCTGGCGCTCGCCCAAACTTGAACCAGGCGAGGCGGATATCATGCTGGGCTTTGAGCCCCTGGAAACTCTGCGCGGCCTCGGCTATCTGCGCCCGGGGGGCGTGGTCTTTTCGAGTTCCGATGCCATGCCCCCGGTAGGCGTGGCCCTGGGGCTGGAGGAATATCCCGCCGTGGACACAATCAAGGCCAGGGTGGACGCCGTAGCCGGCACCAGTGTTTTTCTGCCCTGCCGTGAGCTGGGCGTAAAGGCAGGCGCCATGCAGGCTGGTAACACGGTCCTGCTGGCCGCTGTCTGTGCCTCGGGCATGCTACCTTTTGGCGTGGATGTTTTTGAGCAGGCCTTGCGCCGCTTCCTGCCGCCCAAACTGCTGGACGTAAACCTCAGGGCCATGGAATTTGGCAGAGCGTATCTTGCCGGGTAAGACTGCGCTGCATACTGCGCACAACAAGGGGAGTAGGAAAGAAAGCATGGTTTCTCCGCGTTCCTGTCCGGTCTTTGCCTCCTCAGCCCCATAAAATCAATCTCAATAGTCTGTGGCTACTGGATTTTTCCGGTAGCCAAAATTTTTATGTGCTGTAGTTCCAGCCTGTAGCTGTATTCAGTCGTGAATTTTTCTGAAAACGGTACAACCTCCCTTCCAAAGCTGTTCGCCTAATGTCTAATGACAAAAATTTGCTGTGGTATGTTGGTCTCAAAACGTCGTCATTCAAATATGATAGCATGCGTATAAGCTTTTTGAGCTAAACACTATCTCCTGTTAGGAGGCCGATATCACATGATTATGGGCTCAGTCAAAATTCAATCACTAAATTCACAAACTTGACACTAGCCCTTATTATTTTCTTCCTTGTTGTCTGGTGGAGCAGCGCATACAGTCCCACATGAACCTGACTTGCCGGTGTCTTGCTCTTGCCGAAATGTTCAGCCCACAGCTGAGGGAAATGGAACTTGAAGTTGTCGTTGGGGTGCATGGTGGTTTCGGAGGTGGCTTTGTCGATTATCACTCTGCGACGTGCATCTCGCACGTCTTTCCTTTGTTACGATGGCAAAGGCCCGATGTCTGAGCAGAAACATGCCTGTCTGTCCACGAACTGGAAAGAGCTGCGCAATCTGCCCAAGGAGGATCCGACCCTGGTCGCCAAGGCTCGTGATCGCTGGTATGTGCCCGATCCCCGCAAGGTGGGAGACTTGGAGAAGCTGCGCGAAAAGGCGTTGCTCAAAGAGTTCGAGGAATACAAAGAGACCAAAAAGAAACTTAAGGTATTTCGTCTGGAGGCAGTCCGTGCTGACTTCAAGAAAGCCTGGCAGGAACGCGATTATGCCGTTATCATTGCCGTGGCTGACAAACTTCCTACCAATGTCATGGAAGAAGATCCCAAGCTGCTCATGTGGTATGACCAGGCAGTAACCAGGATGGGAGGGGAATA
>CAZJPT010000014.1:0-16685 GCA_964547835.1 uncultured Desulfovibrio sp. | reverse complement strand
GCGTGGCCCAGTCACCCAGACTTTGCAGCAGCTGCACGATGATGATCAGCAGTATCACCGTGGCAAACATCATTTCTGTCTGGTAGCGGTTGTAGCCGTACATTATGGCCAGTTTGCCAAGACCGCCGCCGCCTACCGCACCGGACATGGCCGAGTAGCCAAGGATGGTGGTGGCGGCAATGGCGCTGCCATTAACAAGGGAAGGCATGGCCTCGGGAATGTAAACTTTATAGAGAATCTGCCAGATAGACGCGCCCATGGACTGGGCAGCTTCGATGACGCCTCTGTCCACCTCGAGCAGAGACTGCTCTATCAGGCGCGCCACAAAGGGGGCTGCCGCAATAACCAGGGGAACTATGGTCGCGTTATTGCCAATGGTAGTCCCGACCAGCCAGCGGGTAAAGGGGATAACGGCTATCATCAGGATAAGAAAGGGAAAGGAGCGGGTCAGGTTTACGACCACGTCCAGCACTCGGAAAATGACCGGATGGGGGCTCAGGCCGTTGGATCTGGTGACCACCAGCACAAGAGCCATCATCATGCCGAAAACGTAGGCGAAAAACGTGGAGGCAAGGGTCATGTACAGGGTGTCGACCGTGCCCTCCCAGAGCAGTTCCACAAGGGCCTGATTAAACACGCCTGTATTCCTCCATGTAGATGAGATTTTCGGCTGCGTAGTCCAGAATTTTCTGTCTGGCCTCGGGGTTGTCGGGCAGCTGCAGGACCATCTGTCCAAAGGCCTTGCCGCCTATGTCACGAGTTGATGCGTACATGACGTTCACGGGCTGTCCGCAGGCCAGCACCATGTTGGCAAGGACAGGTTCGTAGCTGGACTGGCCGTCAAAAATCAGCCGGTACAGACTTGGCATTGTCATCTTCTCAGGATGGAGCGCCTCAGGAACAACAAGGCGTCTGGCTATTTCGCTTTTGGGATGGAAGAACACCGTGTTGACCCGTCCCGTTTCGGCAATGACCCCTTTGGAGATGATGGCCACTTTATGGCAGAGTTTCTCTATGACGTCCATCTCGTGGGTAATAACCACTGCCGTAATCCCCATCTCCTTGTTGATGGTACGCAAAAGCGCCAGAATGGAGTCCGTGGTCTCGGGATCAAGTGCGCTGGTTGCCTCGTCACAGAGCAGAGCTCTGGGATTGGGTGCCAGGGCTCTGGCTATGGCCACGCGCTGCTTCTGTCCGCCTGACAACTGGGCCGGATAGGACCTGGCACGGTCCACGAGCCCCACAAGATCAAGCATCTCCATGCCACGTTTGTGTGCCTTCGTCCTGTTCATGCCTGCAAGCTCCAGAGGAAAGCAGACATTCTCAAGAGCCGTGCGCTGCATGAGCAGGTTGAACTGCTGAAAGATCATACCCATGGCCCGGCGCACCACATTAAGTTCCCCGGGCGGAAGGAGTGTCATGTCACGGCCCTCAAAGAACACCTTGCCTTCCGTAGGCGGCTCAAGCATGTTGATACAGCGCACAAGCGTGCTCTTGCCTGCTCCGCTGCGCCCGATAATGCCGTAGATTTCACCTTTTGCTATACTCAGGTTGATATCCCGCAGCGCGTAGACTTCCGCCTTGCCCGTATGAAATTTCTTGCCAAGGCCACAGATCTTGATAATGGGCTCTTCCTGCTCCCTGATCCTTTCCTGATGCTGCATGCTCTTGATCCTTGAAAAGATGTTTGCGCAATGGGCCCGGGCTGCGCCCATTATCCCCGGGCAGGGGCGTCGCAGGGCTGCACCTGACAACACAGTCGCAATCAGCTCCCCATGCCTCTCGATGTGCCGTTTCCTAGCACAAGAGCCAGTCCGCCTCAAGGCCGATGCATGACAGCTCCCTCCTTCCCGCTGGGCCCGCGCGAACAGCTGACAGACTCTGGCAGAACAGGTCTGGCAGATGCCTCTCCAGTCGCCTGAGATGGGCGGAATTATTCAAAATCAGCATACCCCCTTTGCAAACAAGCGCACTTCAAGGCATACTGAGTCAAGGTACTGGATTCAGATTTTCCGTACTCATTATCTCCCATGCGGCCTCACACCCTTCGCAAACATCCAACGCGGGACATAGCCTTGACTGCCAGCTTCTATCCCATATTTTTAGACCTTGAAGGCCTTGCCTGCCTTGTGGTCGGCCTGGGTTCCGTGGGCATGCGCAAGCTGGCCTTCCTGCTTCCCTCGAAACCAGCTCTTGTGCGCGTACGCGACATCCGGCCGCCCTGCAGGGAGGGACAGGCGCTGCTGGATCAGGCAAAAAGCCTTGGCATTGAAACAGACTTCTCGCAATCTTTCTCTGCAGCGGATCTGGATGGTGTCAGTCTTGCCTTTGCATGCTCGGCAGATCACGCCCTCAATGCCCGCCTGGCCCATATGTGCCGGGAACGGCGCATCCTGTGCAACTGTGCGGACGACCCGTCAAAAGGGTCTTTTCATCTGCCCGTGGTCGTTCGTGACCGCAGCCTGACCATTGCCCTTTCCACGGACAGGGCATCGCCAGCCCTTGCCCGGCGCTGGAAGGACGATCTGGCTGCCTTTCTGGCTCCCAGGGCCCCTCTGGCTGCTCTCATGGGGCGATTGCGCCCCATGGTTCTGGCCCTGGAACTGCCTTCAGCCACAAACAGGGAAATCTTCCGACGCCTGGCGGTTCCAGATTTGGATCAGGATCTGGCAGGGGGAAACTGGGACAGAGCCCGCTTGTTTCTGGAAAGCAACCTCCCCGCAAGCCTGCTGCCTGCCATCGATCAGCTGCTCGAGGAAGCCGGCTGCAAAAAGGATTCATAAGGACAGTATATGAGCGCCATCCTTTCGCCCTCTTCATCTACGCTCCTCACCCTGGCTCTCTATGCCTTTGCCGGGGTATTCGGCATGATGGGCATGATCCTGAAAAAACCAGGGATACGACTTGTGGCTGCCTGCATAGCGACTGTCGGATTTATTCTGCAGACTGTCATTCTCTTCATGGGCTTTCACGGGCAGACAGCGGGCGGTCTCAGCATAGGCGCCTATCTGCAGATGCTGGCATGGTTTCTTATGCTCTGCGGCCTGATGTTCTGGGCCATAATACGCCAGGAAATACCCCTGCTCTTCGGTTCGCTGCTGGCTCTGCTGCTCTACGGACTGTCAGCACGCTCTCTGGCAACTGTAGTCAACGTGCCTGCGACTCTGCACGCACCATTCTACGCTCTGCACATAGGAGCCTTGTACATCGCCCTTGCCTGCATCGCCATCAGCTTTGCTGCCGGCGTCTTCTTTTTATACCTGGATAAACGCATAAAGGCAAAAAAACCAGTGCCTTCCCTTGTTGCTGACATACCGGCCCTGAATATTCTGGATCGCATCAATTTTCTGGGAACTGTGGCGGGCTTTCCCCTCTTTACCATAGGCATTGTCTGCGGCCTGTTTTATGCCAGGCCCGTTTACGGCGCCACCATGACCGGCGATCCCAAGGAAATTATCAGCCTCATCATCTGGGTCTGCTTCGGCTGGCTCTTCTACGCCCGCCTTCTCAGGGGCTGGTACGGCCGCAAACCAGCGCGCCTCATGGTCACCCTTTTCTGCCTCTGTCTTTTTTCCATCGTAGTGGTCAATCTCTTCATGAATTCGCACCACGCCTTTGTCAGGATGTAATTATGGACTGTGACATCACTCTGGTCGGACTGAATCACCGCACGGCTGCGGTAGACGTGCGCGAACGTTTCGCCCTGACCTGTCATACAGACCCGGAAACCTGGGCCCTGCCGGTAGGTGGCGCGGTGCACGAGGCCCTCATCCTGTCTACCTGCAACCGCGTGGAACTGCTTGCCATGGGCAGCGGCGATGTCCGGGATCAGATGCTCAGGGCGTGGGGGCAGGCATGCCGTGTCAGTCCACAGGATATTGAACCCTACGTCTATACCTATCACAACGAGGATGCCGTGCGGCATCTTTTCTCAGTAGCCTCAAGCCTGGACAGCATGGTGCTTGGCGAACCGCAGATACTCGGACAGCTCAAGGCCGCGTACCGCAAGGCAACTGAAAGCCGCGCCACAGGGATTATTCTCAATCATCTCCTCCATAAAGCCTTTTCCGTTGCCAAACGGGTGCGCACTGAAACGTCGGTTGCCTCAAGTGCTGTTTCCATCAGTTACGCAGCCGTAGAACTTGCCAGGCGTATCTTTGGCACCATGACCGGCCACAAGGCCCTGCTCATCGGAGCCGGCGAGATGGCCGAGCTGGCTGCCACGCATCTTGTGCAGAACGGTATCAGCGAAATTCTTGTGGCCAACCGCACCCTTTCCCGCGCCGAGGAGCTGGCCCGCTACTATCACGGTCGCGCTGTCTCCTTTACGGACTTCCCAAAGGCTTTGACTGAGGTGGACATAGTCATCACCTCCACCGGTTCCACAGAGCCCATCATTCGCGCAAGGGATCTCAAATCTGTTCTCAAGGTCCGCCGCAACAGACCCATGTTCTTCATCGACATCGCCGTGCCCCGCGACGTCGATCCCGACGTCAACACGCTGGACAACATCTATCTCTACGATATTGACGATCTGCGTGAAGTCGTTGAGGAAAACCGCGCCAGCCGCCGCAGTGAAGCTGTCAAGGCAGAAGCCATAGTTGAAGAGGAAACAGCGGCCTTCAGTTCCTGGCTTGATATGCTGGACGTGCAACCTGCCATCAAGCAGCTGGTGCATTCAAGCCAGGCCATGATAGCTGATGAAGTAGCGCGTACCATGCGCCGCCTCGGCAGCAGTGACCCAAATGTACGCCTGGCCCTTGAGGCCATGGGGCAGGCTCTGTCCAAAAAATTCCTGCACGCCCCCATTTCCTATCTCAAGGAAGGTGACAGCACCTCCCACAGCCGGCGCATTCTCACCATAAAGCAGGTCTTCAATCTGGACGGCCACTGTCCTTTCCGCTCTTCAATCCGTCACTCTGCAAAGGAATCCGATTCTTGTGAACAGCATTCAAGCGCCGCCAGGGAAGCACAGGCTATGTGGCAAGATGACGAAAAACCTTCCTGTCCAGGCGCCTGTCCGGCGACAAAGAAAAATGAGGCGCGCCCGGAAGGGGGCGGTCTTGGCGTGGAACCCTGTCATGCGTGAGCTTGTTATCACAGAACTGTCTGACCTGCAGACCACATGCCTTGAGAACGCACTCAAGGACTGCGGCCGGGCCTCGTCCATTGAGCATGTCTACTGGCTCCCTCTTGAGACAGCGGACTTGACGGACATCCAGCGTAATCACGCGGACTGCGGTCCCCATGCTCTGGCTCTGGAGGTACTGCCTGGCGGTTTGCGCCTTGAGCTCCTTGTACGTGCGCAAAACCGTCTGCACTGCCAGTGTGTGGCTATCTGCCGCCCATGGCAGACGGCCCGGGCTGTGGAGAAACTCAACAGTCTGCTTGCTGCCTGCAGCATTGACGCCTGACCGTCATGGGCGACAAGCTCCCGGATAAAATACCCTCTGCGGCGGATCTGCCAGCGCTCCTTCCTTCCCTGCACCAGGCGCCGCCGCTCGTGGCGCGTCTGGCCCTGCGTCTGGAAAAAGTCCTGCGCAGACTTGGGGCTGTACGCGGGGAACGTCTGCTGCTGGCCGTGTCCGGCGGCGCCGATTCCACAGCCATGGCCTGCCTGGCCTCCCTTGCTGCCCCACAAAGCGGCCATTCCTTTCTCATAGCCTGCTGCGACCATGGATTAAGGGATAACAGCGCCGCCGAATGCCAGTATGTCCATGCTCTTGCCCATGTTATCGGCTTTCCTGCCCGTACCCTGCAGCTCAACCTGAATCCCGGGATGCCGGGTATAGAGGAGCGGGCACGTCGTGCACGCTACGAAGCCCTGTTCCGCCTCATGGACGAGGAACAGTGTTCCTGGCTGGTAACGGCCCATCACGCTGACGACATGCGTGAAGACATCATGCTTCGCCTTTTGCGCGGCACAGGATGGCCTGCCCTGGGCGGTATGACAGCCAGAGATACAGAACGACGCCTCCTGCGTCCGCTTCTTGACGCAGAGCCGGATGCTCTGCGTCAGGTCCTCCAGCTTCTTGGCGTCCCCCACTGCGAAGACCAGAGCAACCTGGATCTGCAGTTTGCGCGCAACCGCGTGCGCCACCAAATCCTGCCTGCCCTGCGCGCCATGAATCCTGGCATAGACCGCAGCCTTCTTTCCCTAGCGCATCAGGCCGCCACAGACAGAGACTTCTTCAATGAAACTATTGACAGCATACTGAAAAAGGCCACGCTGCAAAGGACGGAACAGGAGCTTTGTCTCTTTGTCCCCATGAACATTCTTGCCGCCAGTCATCCTGCTGTGCGCCTGCGCCTCTATCTTGCCATGACGCGCTGTCTTGTCCGCCTGGGCGCAGGGGGACAGGCCAGGGCCTCAGTCCTGCATGCCCTGGAGGCAGCTGTTGCCGCGCAGCGCTGGCCGCGCATCTTTCAATGCCCCGCGCTCGTCTTCACGCTGACACGCGATGGACTTGAACTGCGCGCCAGCCTGACACATGCGGCGCAATAGCCGCAAGTCTCAGAAGCTTTCTGCCGGCAAACGGGAACGTGCGCATGCAGTCCCATACGGGCCCATTCAACAAATCCGCGGCAAAAGCGCTCCTTCCAGCATACCAAGGATGCGCTGTCCGCCTATACGCGTCCGTAGCACCACTCTGCCGGCGTTTTCTGCGGTGATTTTTCCGATTATGGCGGCTTCGCGACCGTATGGCGTCTGCTGCATGGCGGCCAGCGCGCAGGCTGCCTGCGCTTCTCCCGGCACTATCACGATACACTTTCCTTCATTGGCCAGATAGAGCGGATCCAGCCCCAGGAAGGAACAGCCTCCGGCTACTTCCGGGTGTACGGGGATGGCTTTCTCGTCCAGCATTATGCCTGCGCCTGACTGCTGGGCGATTTCATTAAGTGTCGTGGCGAGGCCGCCGCGGGTAGGATCACGAAGGACATGCACTTCCGGGCAGGCGTCCATGACTGCGGCAACCAAATCATGAAGCGGTGCTGAATCAGAGCTGACTTGACCGTCGAGGCTGAGCTGTTCACGGGCTGCCATGACGGTCAGCCCATGATCACCCATGGCGCCGCTCACCAGCACAATGTCCCCCGCACAAGCCCTGTGTCCCGATGGCGCCGGCTGCCTGCGCAGCCGTCCCAGGCCTGTTGTATTGATAAATATCTTGTCGCAGCATCCCCTGGGAACCACCTTGGTGTCCCCGGTGACTATGCGGATGCGGCAGCTGCGTGCCGCAGCAGCCATATCCGCGACCACGCGCTCGAGAAGGTCAAGCTCCAATCCCTCCTCAAGGATCAGTGCGCAGGTCAGATACAAAGGCTCGGCGCCCAGCATGGAAACGTCGTTTACCGTGCCGTGCACAGCCAGGGAGCCAATGGAGCCGCCTGGAAAGAACAGCGGTGTTACAGTGTAACTGTCCGTGGACATGACAACAGGGCCGTGCATGTCAGGCAGCAGTGCGGCATCGTCCAGAGTGTCCAGTATGGGGTTTGCGAAGTGATGGGCCATACACGATCCGATAAGACGCTGCATGGCCCTTCCACCACTGCCGGCGTCCAGAAGAATACGCTGAGCCATGTCAATTCTCCCGTATCCAGATAAGGGAAGCCTGTCGACCACAGCCTCGATCGTGCCGGTAGGAGAAGAAAAGACCGGGATTGCTGGCTGTACACAGATCCAGCCCGTATATGTTGCGGTCCGGGATGCCCGCCTGACGCAGCTGATCTCTGGTCATGCTCCACAAATCCATGGTGGTTGTGGCAAGGTCCAGATATTTAAAGAAGTAGCCACCCCATTCGGCAGCATAATGGACAAACTCAGCTCTTGCAGGACCAAGACTCGGCCCCCGTACGGCCACGCAGTCAGCCGGGCTGATGCCGTAGTGGGCGCAGAAGCGCCTGACTCCGGTATAGGGAAACAGCAGTCTGTCACCACGCCAGCCTACATGCAGACCACAGACATATTGTCCGGATTTATGAGCCAGCAGCACTGGCTGGCAATCGGCAGTCTTGATCATGAGGGCAACGCCAGAGTGGCGGGTAGCAAGGCCGTCGGCCTCGACAAGGTGCTTGCCGTCAAGGGCTGCGGGTCTGGGATCAAACAGGATGGCGTCCCCGTGTACCTGCTTTGCCTCGGCAAAGGCTCTGGCTCCGGTCAGCTCCAGAAGCTCCCTGCGGTTGGCGGTCACTTCGGCGTCGCTTACGCCATCGCTGTAGCAGATCGTGCCCCCGGACAGCGCAGGGCGGCAGTCAGAGACAGCCGTGTTTGTACGCGTCTGAAATAAACAGCCTACACCGGGTATGCCTGGAAAGGTAAAGGGAATGCCGCTGACAGACACAGGAAACTCCGCAAGTCAAAATGGCCACGCCCGGGCACAGGGCTATCAGCTTTGTACCGGCGCCAGCCCGAGTTCGCTACAGACATGTGTCACGGCCACATCCCAGGGCTGGCAGGGAAGCCGGTCCAGTATTTGAAAGGAATAGCACAAGCCTACTCTGAAGCGGGATTTTGCCATGGCAAAGAAACGGTCATAATAGCCGCCCCCAAGACCAAGCCGCGCTCCATTCATGGCAAAGGCAAGACCGGGCATGACAACAATGTCGCACGTACATTCTGCTGCGCCAATTCCGGGTCGATGCGAAGGCGGTTCCAGCAGTCCGAAGCTGCCCAGCACAAGCTCTGCCACACTGCAAACCGGCACATAGTCCATGACACCCGGCACCCCTTTGCGCACTCTGGGGTAAAGCACTGTTTTACCGGCGGCAAAAGCGTCCTCAGCAAGCAGTTTTGTCCCGACTTCATCACAAGTGGATGCGTACAGACACACGATGCAGGATGCGCGCCAGAGAGGCGAAGCCAGAAGATGACGCTGCGCAAGCCGTGATGCGCTCAGGGCATCCTGTCTCTTCTGGCTGAGTCGCAGCTGTCGCATTGTGGCGCGCAACGCCTTTTTGTCAAGACTGGCATCGTCGTCCATGTCCTCCTCCGGCGGTGCTACCGCAAATATGTCCGGCCTGCGCCCGGCAAATGCTAAAGGCCGGCACCAGCATCAATGTACAGTCTCTCATACCCAGGTGCAACAAGCATCTCCCAGGGCATGAGAAACTGGCGGGATTTTTACGGCGCTTCAAGAGGCAGCGTTGTCGCTCTCTGCCCCTCTGTCTTCCCTCTCATGTGGACACACGTCTTCGCAAGCAGCTTTCAAATAGAAGAACCGGCGAAGTACCGGAGCCAGGGTGGGGTTTTTAAGTTCCGCATTGACACTTTTCCGCAGCAATCCTTGCTCAAGGCCCGGACTGCGGAAGTGAAGCTGTACATGACCCTGTTCAGCGTCGTGACGCCAAGCAGGAAGTCCTGCCCATACGTGACGTCGAAGACCCTGTGCAGCCTGCTTTCGGTGCACCAGTGCCTTTTTGATGATGCAGAGGAGCCACGGGGCTGTCCAGTCCGGTTCATGACTTGAGGAAGAGATGAAGGAGCGCTTTTCTACGGATTTCTGGAGCTTGCCGGGAAAGTACGGGATCCCGGATTTCGGAGTTCGCGAGCCGGCACGCAATCCGCTCTTGCAAAATTTAAACAATTACGTAGGGTGTGCCGAGACACCTGACGCCGCCGTTGCGCTCAGCAGACGAGCGCCGCCATTATCCGGAGATTCGCCATACACACCGATTTTTCTGGTATCAGCGACTCCGGAAACGGAACGTGAGCCGGCCGGCCCGCAGCAGCCTTAAAGGCGCGCGGGCGTCCCGTCACTGTCCTCCCCTCCAGCCGGGGATATCTCAGGGCTGCAATTTCTACCGCACGATCGCGCCTTATGGCGCGACGCACAGGAATATATTCTATGACTGAAAAATATGAAGGCGAACTGCCGGCAGAGAAAGCCGCGCAGCAGAATAGCGATTTGTCACGGGATAAGGCGCCGGCAAAGCCCAGAACCCGCACTGTCCGCGCCAAGACAACGGAACGAAAGCCGCGGGCCACGCGTCAGAAAAATCTTCTTGACGAGCTTGCTGTCGAAGCGCAATCCCAGGAAAAAGAAGGCGCGCCTGCAGCAGCAGATACGACTTCAGAGAGCAGTACGCAAACAAGACGCACACGCCGCAGCACAACTTCAACGGGCACACGCCGTGCACGCACGAAAAGCACCAGCAAAAGTACTGCAAAGAAAAATGCCGCTGCCGAAGCCAAAGCTGCCCCGCTGTCCTCAGATGACAGCGAGACAGACCAGACGGTAATGCCTGCTCCTGCGGATGTCGCCACACTTCCCAAAACAGCCACGGCTGGTCCTGAAGAAGACAATACCGTAGTCACGGCAAGGCTGCCTCACAGCGCAGGCGACGCGCCAGCTGACACAACGGCCGGCACGCATCAGGTATCTGATGCTGCTGCCGATCCCTGGTCTGCAGAGGCCGGCTTATCTCATGACGCAGCTGCCATTGATGCTGGCAGGCGCGCTGAGGATGCAGACCAGAACAAGACGCCGACAGGCTTTGAGGAATCCGGTTCTGCCGGCAGTCTGGAGGCTGAGAACGCAGACCCGGGCGTGCAGCCGGAGCTTGTCCTGGATGGTGAGGATCAAGCCGGTGGCGGTGACCTTCCCTCTTTCTTGACTGGCGGGACACACGCTGCAGAGACAACCGCAGCTTCGATACAAACTCCTTCAAAAGAGCCTGGCGACGACAGCTCTTCTGTTGCCGGGTCTGATGATGACGAAGTCTCGCGGGATATGCTCCCTGCATCAGGCGGTGATGCGGCCGGCACTCTGCCAGATACGAACAATCCTTCTTCTGCAGAAGACGGGGCCATCCATTTCCCGGAAGCAGAATCCTTTGATGCTGCCCCGCGGCGTGACTGGAGTACCTGGACAGGCTGGCAGGACGATGACATGCCGCCGTCATCCTGGATGATGGACGAGCCTCTGGTCGATGATGACGAACTGGATGCTGACGCAGCCCGTGAGGAATGGGCGCGTCGTGTCTGTGCTCATGAGAACTTTGAAGATGACCTCAGCAGGGAAAGGGAAGAAGCCTTTTTTGCGGATGACGCCTGCGCCTTGCTGGAGCAGGAGATCGGACTCCCGGATGACGAGGAAGGCGGAGCTCATCAGGATGACGCGCCTGCTGTGCTCTCATATGCATCCGATGCGCATGAGCCGGACAAAGCCTGGGACGTCATGCAGGAGAGCAGCGCAGACGCTTCGTCCGAGGACGGCGCGGATCCCCTTGATGGGGATGCCGAGAACGAGGACAACGTAAAGCGACGGCGCCGGGGGCGCCGCGGCGGACGCGGTCACAAAAAGGGCAGTGCGACTGTGGAGCGCAGCGAGACGCCCGTGACCATGGGTCTGGCCGGCAGCACCGCCTATCCTGTGGCCGCGGAGCGTAACGAACCCGACGACGAAAGGATGGAGACACAGGCAGCAAAGAACGGCAAACGGCGCATGTACATAAGCGTTCTGCCGGGTGAGCAGGTGGAGGTGGCCATTACCGCCAATGGCATTCTGGATGAATACTATCTGGACATGCTCCATCAGAAAAAAATCAAGGGCAATATCTACCGCGGCGTTATCGTCAATATCGACATCAACCTGCAGGCGGCTTTTGTTGATTTTGGCACCGAGAAGAACGGCTTTCTTCAGATAGACGAAATCCACCCCGAGTACTATATCTCCCCACAGGAATACGTCCGCGGACGCAAGTACCCTCCCATTCAGCAAGTGCTGCGTCTCGGGCAGGAAGTCCTGGTACAGGTGGTCAAGGAGCCCAACGGCTCCAAGGGCGCATTTCTGACTACCTGGATTTCCCTGGCCGGACGCTTTCTGGTGCTCACCCCAGGGCAGGAACAGATTGCCATCTCCCGCAAGGTCAATGACGAGGAGGAACGCAGCCGGCTGCGCGAACTCATGAACGGCATTGACCCGGGCGACGATCTGGGCGTCATCGTGCGTACTGTCAGCGCCGGCGTCACGCAGACCACGCTGAAAAACGACCTGGCCTACCTCAAGCGCACCTGGAACGAGGTTCGTCGTCAGGCAACCGGCGTCAGCGCCCCGGCCTGCGTGTACCGGGAACCTGGTCTGGTGGAGCGCGCCGTACGCGACTATCTGACGGATGATGTCTGCGAGCTGTGGGTAGACAACGCCGAAGTGGCGGAACGCATCAAGGAGACCGTGAGCATGCTCTTCCCGCACAAGCGAGACCTTGTGCGCATTCACAACGATTCCAGACACTCACTCTGGGAGCGCTTCAATCTGCGCCGCCAGCTGGATCAAATCTACAGTCGTGAAGTGCTCATGCCTTCCGGCGGGCGGCTGGTCTTTGATCAGACCGAAGCCCTCATGGCCATCGACATCAACTCGGGCAAGATTTCCTGCAAGGGCAATTTTGAGCACATGGCCTTCAAGACCAACATGGAGGCCGCCGAAACCATAGCCCGTCAGCTCAAGCTGCGTGATATCGGCGGTCAGGTAGTCATCGACTTCATCGAGATGCGCGAACACAAGCACATTCTGGAAGTAGAGCGCACCCTGCGCAACTGCATGAAGAACGACAGGGCACGACACGATGTAGCCCGCATGTCCTCTTTCGGTCTTCTGGAGCTTGTGCGTCAGCGTACCGGCACCTCTGCCATTTCCATTTCCATGGAACCCTGCCCGGCCTGCGGCGGAACCGGACTGCGCCGCAATCTGGAGTGGCAGTCCCTGCAGGCGCTGCGTGATATTGCGCGTCTTATGCGCGGACGCACATCGTCTTCATGCTGCCGCTACGAAATGACGCAGGAGCTGGGGCTGTATCTGCTCAACCACAAACGCGACGCCCTCAAGGAACTGGAAAACACCTACGGCAAAAGCATTGAAATCGTCATCCGCTCCTAAGCGTCCGCATGACGCTGACACCCTTGCTGAGGGCATGCACCAGTCCGGCGCAGCGCAGCGTGTTCCGGGGAGCCCTGGAGGCTCCCCGGAAACAAAGGGCCGGCTGCTTGTGCACATCTGCTGCGGCCCCTGCGCCTGTATCTGCATCAAAACGCTGCTCAGCGAAGGCTGGGATATAACAGGCTACTTTCATAATCCCAACATCCAGCCCCTCGCCGAGTATCTCCGTCGCCGTGAAGCAGCCGCGCAGTGCGCCTCATGGTTCGGCATCCCCATGGTCTGGGACGATGCCTCCTGGGATCTTGCCGCCTGGCTTAAGGCTGTGCGGGATAATGACACGCCGCCCGGACGCTGCCGCTTCTGTGTCTCCTCGCGCATGGAGGCTGCCTTTGCCAAAGCCAGGGAGCTCGGCTGCACCCATGTCTTCTCCAGCCTGCTCTACTCAAGGTATCAGCCGCATGAAGCCATACGCGAAGCAGGCGAGCGCCTGGCCGCTGTGCCCGGCAATCCGGCGTTTTTGTACCGTGACTTCAGACCACTCTGGCAGCAGGGCATAGATTTGTCTGTGCGCATGGGGCTTTACCGTCAGCCCTACTGCGGCTGCGTTTACAGCGAGGCAGAACGCTACGCAAAAAAACTGGCCCGTCTTGTCAAGGACGCCGGCGCCCTGGTCACAGCGCCACCAGCACAGCCTCTGTCCCTCAGACAGTAATGCGCATCCTCCGGAATACGGGCGCACAAAATCAGACAACGGACGCCGGGTCAGCCAGGGTCACCTGGCACATGCCCCGCACACTGTCCAGACAGTAGAGCTCCTGACTTGAAAGAACACGGGCAAGACTCACAGCCCGCTCTTCAGCAACCTTTCTTTCAAGGAGCAGGCGACGCAGCACGCCGTCGCGCAATCCGGATCCAGCCGGCGGCGTCAGCAGTCTGTTGCCCTGTCTGAAAAGCAGATCCGAGCGCGTACAGCCGCAGACAACGCCAAAGCGGTTGACAGTCAGCGCGTCATGCCAGGCGCCTGAATTCACCATATCGTCCGCCGCAGCCTCGCAAGGCAGCGCACCTGCCAAATCCAGACTGAGCAGATCATTGCGCTCATCCAAAGCCTGGCGGCAGCAGCCCAGACTGGCATGCCGCTTCCCCACCGGTTTTGCCGAGAGGCTCAGTTCTCCTCTGGCGTCCACACGGATGCTGAGGGCCAGGAGCTGTCTGATGTCGTGCCCCTGCCCTGCAAGCATCCTTTCCCAATCCTCAGGCAGCTGCGTCCAGCAGACTGCCGGATTCAGGCCGGCTTCGCTCAAAACTCCGGGCAGCGGCAGCGGAGTGCCGGGCTGCAGCGAGGCCTGCACGCGGCACAAGGCGTCCGTGTCTATGCCACGCCGCTGACACAGAAGAACAAGACGCCCCAGCTCTTCCTGCAGAAGAAAGACCTCGCCTTGTTCCAGACGCGTGACAGTAGAAATACGCACGTCCTTCGGGAGGCACAGATGTCGCAATACGTCACCAGCATCACTTCCCGCCCCGGCCACATGGCACAAAAAATCCGTATCATCGCGCAGGCGCTGCAGCAAAACCTCAGCAGCATGAAAACATGCGCCGTCCCTGGCAAAGCATCCCATGGCCAGTGCCCGGTCATGCCCCAGAACCTGGCGAAGCAGCTCGCGGACAGGCTTTTCCTCCTGGCCTTTAGTGCAGGAGCAGCACAATGCCGGTGCGTCAGCAAAGCAGAGAAGTTCTTCAAAGGCGTCCTTGTAATAGCCGGCCCCACCCTCTTTTTCCCTGAGCATGGCAAAGATCCCGCGCCCGTCACAGCTTGTTGCAAGCTCCCAGGCATTTGCCCCTGAGCCAGCGGGTGTGAGGAGTGCCAGTCCTGGATGCTCGCCGCGAGCGGGAACGAGATCAGGACAGAAGACACGGGCCGGTGTGCTCTGCGAGAAGCGTGTCCTTGCACGGAAAAGAATGAACCTGAGCAGTGGAACATCCAGGATTTCAGGCAGTGCGTGCTCTTCCGGGTACAGGGCTGCACGCCGGAAATACCCAGCGAGAAAGCCGGAATGCCGCAACTTTTCCATCTGTTCAAATGCGCCTGCCAGTTCTTCCTGGCGCCAGGCCTGCACAACATAGACAGGCTTGTCAAACAATGCATCCTGATAGACAAACATACTGCACCCTACTGAAGAGGCTCAAGGCCCATGGCCTTTTCTCCGCGTCCAGCAGCCCTCAGGGCCGCCCTCAACTCGTCGCTGATGTCCCCGGCACGCTCAAGGCCGCGCACACCGTATCCTTCAACAAGCGGCCGGTCGAGCAGTGCTGTAAAATACGTGAGGGAAAGGCGCGACCCCTCAAAAAGCTTCACACCAGCCGTCCGGGCTGCGACAAAGACAGCTGTTGTGCTCCCGGCCAGGGGAGCCCGGATTTGCTCGTGCCGGACATGGAAGCGCTGACCGCGATCAACCAGCGCCTTGGCCTGGGCAGGCAGGCCATAAAAGTACACGGGAGAGATCCAGAGCAGCCTGGCAGCGCTGCGCACGGCGTCAAAAACCATCTCGCAGTCATCTGTAGCCGCCAGGCAGCAGGCATGAGGCGGCTGGAGGCAGACGTCGCAATGCGTGCAGCCAGCAACACGCAGCTGCCACAGTTCAAGCATTTGCACACGCATACCAACACTCAGCGCACCCTCAGCCGCACACGCAGCAAGAGCGGCACAGGTGCCGCCGGCATGGGGCGATGCGCAGAGCACAAGCAGATCGACCCCGGACACAGCAGTTTACGCCCGGCGTCTGGCAAAATCGCCGATAAAGGGATTGTGCCTGCGCTCGTCACCAATCGTTGTTTCCGGACCGTGTCCCGGATAGACGACCGTTTCGTCAGGCAGCGTGAAGAGCTGCTGGCGAATGCTCTGCAAAAGAGCCTGCTGATTGCCCATGGGGAAATCCGTGCGCCCTATGGAACGATAGAACAACACATCTCCGGTAAAGACGCTCCCTGCCTCCGGGAAATAGAAGGAGACGCCTCCAGGAGTATGACCCGGAGTGCGCAGCACCCTGACCTCAAAGCCTGGCAGATCAAGGGTATCGTCAAAGGGCGTTTCCTCAAATTCCGGTACCGGAGGCATTCCCCAGATGGATTCAAGGCTGCCCAGAGGTGCGTCTCCGCCGGGAACATAGGCCGGACAGCCACCGCCGGCCTTTTGCAGAGCAGACACGCCATAGAGATGATCAAAGTGCCTGTGGGTGATCAGTATGGCTGTCAGAGACAGGTTGTCTTTTTTAATGACATCCAGTATGGGGGCCGGATCGCCGCCTGCGTCAATGACCAGAGCCTGCCCGTTGTTGTCCAGAAGATAGCTGTTGGTGGCCAGCAAACCCAGTGAAAAAATATTGATACGCATGAAAAGCTCCCTTAACGTGGTCTGGACTGGCACTGTACGCAAAAAGGCGGACGCGGGCAAACGCTGATTTTTCATGTTTTCGTGGAGAGCCCTGCCCTGTGAAGGGTATCCGTTCAGGGGGTAGCAGGAGCCAGCCTAATTGAATGCGAGTTGAGATGGCCAGACGCTTCAGTTCGCAATAGCATGAGAGGTCCTAAAAACTCATCGAACAGCCAGCTCTTGATCGCCCCTTGCAAAAGGTCGGCAACAGACCACAAATTCAACCTGCAGGTCAGCAGGACCGGGTACATCCTTAAAATCACCCGGCGCAGACCGCATTTGTCTTCAGCTCCAGCAGGTGACACGCACCACCCCCAGAACGGATACATCTCCGGCCCCGGGTGCCGAGATGGCGATGACTTATCCCCTCGCTT
>CAZJPT010000013.1:0-16776 GCA_964547835.1 uncultured Desulfovibrio sp. | reverse complement strand
CACGAGAGCCGGAATGGTCAGAACAAGTCGTTCGCCAAACGAATATTCGTTACCAGGAAGATTTCCAGTCGGCAGGGCTTTGTCATAGAAGTCTATAAACACAATGCCATTATCGATTTTGAGTTTGCCAGGCGTGTCATGAAAGTTTATTGCGTTCATGTTGTTATTCCACCTTTGAAGAATGATGACGTCCACATGTCCAGCCTTTAAGGAACCGGTTCAGTCGACGATGGTGATGCGGATACCGTTGTCCGTGAAGTGGACTTCGGGCTGACTGCGGCGAGGATGCTTGGGATTGCGGTAGAAAATCATGAAGCGAGCTCTGCTGGAATTAAGAAGCACCTGCACTTTACTGATAAGAGGATGCTTTATCGTCGTATATGCCTGATCTGTGAGTCGCCATCTGCCCGGAATATCAATCATCCATGCGGAAGGCGATTGCTGCCACAATATTTTGCAGCCATTCGGCGCTGCAACGCCCAGGTCATAGCCCAGAGTGAAGGATGCAGAGCTGGTGTGAAAAAAGGGATTACTGATTTCCCTGCGCCCGCTGCGCGGGCGAACATTTTTTTTCTCGCTCACGGGCATTGTTAAAATGTGATTGGGATTAACATGAGCCTGAGCCTGAGGCAGATGCTCACTCTGTTGCGCCGCGGGAGTCTGTGACAGAACAGAAGACTGTGCCTGTGCCGGAGGCTGTGGCCGTGCCTGAGTCTGTGACTGTACCGAAGTCTGTGCCTGTGCCGGCAGCGCCACATGAGCCTGAGGTGAGGGTTGCGTTCTGGGCGTTTCTGACTCCAATGGGTGGACGTTTTCCTGGAAAGGCCTTGGATAATTTTTTCTGGCAGATTGTTGCTGATTTGAATGTGAGTCTGAAAAAAGCAGGAAGATGTCACCACGTACGCCCCAGCCGAACATAAGCCAGACCATGACGAACCATGAACTCAGGTAAATTACCGGCACCACGGAGACGTTTGGTCTGCGTATTCTCATCGGCTTTTCCCTCCGTTTGTACTACGGCTTTTCGCAGGGGGAGCCTGAACCGTCGTCGGAGTCTGATTCATGCCAGAAAAATCTGGTAACTTCAGTCCATAAAACGTATGTGAATCGGTAGCCTGGCGGATACCGGGGCACATGGCAACCTCTGCAGGCACCGGCATATTAGTAGACGGTAACGCAAGGATGGCGTCAGTAGCTCCGCGCAGGGCGTAGCGCACACGTATCTCGGTCACATCCAGTTCTCGCAGCGTGCCCTCATACCTGGGAAAATCCTCGGGCGTCAGCACAACCTCACCGCCGGCAAAATCACGCAGGAACGTCTGAAAAGCCCAATGATCGTCCCAGCTGGTAACGACGGTCTGATTCTCAAAACTCAACTCAAGGGACACACGACCACACACGGCCGGTTCCCAGGTAAAGGTACTGCTTGTCTGGTAATTGTAGTTATCAAGAATTTGCGTATTGTCCCCGCATTCCAAACGCAGGCGCGCCCTGTGCGGCTTCTGTGCCATATCGTTGACGTTGATGGGCAGGGCTGTAATAGAGACCGTATATTTGTCACGAGCAATTCTTGACGCATCTATGCCCTGGTTCAAATAAGTGATGAATTCCTGGTTGATGGGGTAGCGTATACCCATCCACGTCGTAGGTGTCCATCCGTCACGGGTTCGCCGGATAAATGGCTGGCATGGGCCTTGTAAAAATTTATTCACAGGACTCGCCTCATTGAGGATCGTGTCCCAGTGCCCTGCTTCCTCGTGCATGATGGCATCCGTGCTGCTCGTCCAGAGTTCATTCAGGGCGCAGGCTGAGCGAGAAATGGCCATGGCTGCATACCATGCTACTGGTCCCTTTACGAGATTCCAGAAAGTTTTGTTCCTATAGCCATCTGCGTCAATGAAACCCTGCAGCTGGCCGACGTGACCCAGTGCAACAGCTACTGCAAGCTTGGTAGCCTCTTGCCCTCCCTTGTAAGAGGTAGAGATCATGAGCAGCGCCTCTTCGTCTGAGTCAGTGCCGTTGCGCAAGGCTTCCAGTGCGGCGACATATTCGTCGAAAGACTTGGTTGCATCCTCGAGTGATGCCAGTTCATCAGCCGCACGCTGGCTCACCTTGGCAGTGAGAGACTCCTTTTCCCTGATAATACTGGATGAAAGTGTTTCTGGCGAATGGTCTTTCTCGGAGCGAAGCATAATCTGCACAAAGACGCCGGGCAGGTTATCCAGAGAGCTGGTCGTGCCTGAATCAGCTATGGTAGCAAACACCTCCCCCATACTTCTTATAAAGCTGAAGTAGGGATTGTTCACGCTGGACATTTGTACGCCTAGCCTGCGCCAGGAAGAGGGGGCCAGATTCTCCTGAGCGACCCGGCTGAAAGCCATGGCCATCTTCCACCATGCGTTGCGCATGGAATCCGCATGCTTCTGTAGGTATTCAGCTGCAAGGACATCAAAAGACGCCTTGTCCCGGGTAGCCTGGGACAGATCATGCAGCAGCTCCTCCAGACGTTTTCTTCCCTCAGCAGTATATGCTTTGGGAATGAAGATATCAGATGGACCCGTGGGCCAGAAATCAGTGATGCGTACAGAATTGATGCTTGGACGGGTGTTAAGCCAGGTAGTAATCCATTTTAAATCTGCTCCCAGTGCGTTGAGATAGTAGTCCATGGTCAGACTGGTCTGATTGATAAGTGACTCGCGCATGACAGGATCTTCCCATCGAGCGTAAGCCCAGATTGCATTATCCATGTTGGAGCTGGCAACGGGAATGTATTTTGCAAAACCAGTGCTCAGCGGATCCAGACTGTCACGTACATGGGGAAATGGCTTGTTGTCCCTGGCACTGACCAGCACCTTGTGGATCCAGACGTTATAATCAGCAAGACTGATCAGCAGGTCGCTGGCCCGATGTGCAGGCATCTCCTTGAGTGAGTCTGCAATGCGGCCCGTATTGAGTACAACCAGATCTGGGCGAGCCCAGGAGGCATACTTCTCACGCAGGGTATTGATAACAATGTTTGCTTGTGAAGCTCCGGGATTAAGCCAGCGGTGCTTCTCTATGTTCTGCTCAAGCTTTCCGATTGCAGTGGCCGCCTCAGACAATTGTTCCATGCGCACGTTCAGGTTCTCAGACATGCTCACTGCAGCAGGCATATTACTCTTGACAGCAAACATGTCGTTCATCCGCGTGCGGAAGGATATTGTAAAATAGGCACACAGCAGAAGCAGGAATAACAGATAGATCATGTATGCCAGGTGGCGTCTGAAGCTCAGCATTGTGAGCCAGCGATCCTTTAACGAACTGATGCCACGTTCCTTGGGCAGTATGGTCGAGAAAAGGTCATGCAAAAAATAGGCATTGCTGGTGCCGGGCAGATGCCAGGAAACATCCTTGAAAGTCTCGAGTCCCTCCATGAGATGGGAGTGCGCCTGGCCTGTCTGGCGACTGCTGGAAAAGAACACTCCGCGCAGATTGGGGGTGGCGCCATAGGTACTTGGCGAGAAGGCCATCTTTCCGAAGGCCATAATGCAGGGGAATAGACGTTCCAGCTCTTCACTCAGCAGGCCCGCCTTGGAAGTACCGCTGCGTGCCCGTACCACAAAAAGCATGGCCATGTCACGCAGGCGCTGGCGCACCTGTCTGAGAGCCTCCTCCAGAAATGACATGTTGACGCCGCGTGCACCATGTTCCTTGTTGAGCATTCCCAGAACCTGATTGCGGGCCTGCGTGTTGAGAACAGTGGCCAGATCAGTGAACCCAAGAACGCGGTCCATCTTGGTTACCAGAATATAAACAGGAAAATCCGCACCCAGGGCATTCATCAATGTGTTTATACGCTGACGGATCTGGCGACCGTAGTCACCACAGTACCTCTCGCCTCGCTCAAGCTGGTCAGTGGAGAGCGTGAGAATGAGACCGCTTAGTGATTCCTTACGTCTGTGAGCACTCAGCAGTCGGACAAACTCCTCCCATTCCCGTGTATCCGGCCCTTCGTCAACAGGGACAGTGTAACGACCAGCTGTGTCCAGCACGACGGCCTTTTCAAAAAACCACCAGTCGCAGTTATGCGTGCTTGCTATCTTGGCTGTCGTATTGGAGCCGCCACCCAGTGATACGCGGGCGTGTGTAATGGCCGTAGATTTGCCGCTGCCGGATTCCCCCATGACCACGAACCAGGGCAGGGCGTAGATGTCGTTGCCCAGATGGCCTGGAGCATGTCGTAATATGTCCAGGCCGCGCCGCCAGCGTTCATGCAGTTCAGCCAGACGCATGTCTTCAGCTTCAGCGGAGATTCTTGGCCTGTCCCTGTCTACGATTTTGCTCAGGTAGCGGCGCTCGCGATAGCGGTAATAAAAATATCGTCCCACAAGCGCGAGGATAAGTAACGCCATGAGCCCCAGTCCCAGAGCACCGATATACCACCAGTCCCAGTCGAGATAGGTGTGCAGCGCCCACCCACCGAGGCAGATCAGCGCCAGCAGCAGGAGCAGCAGAAGTATGCGCAGGATGAAGCCGAGAACTTTGTTCATTAAATATCGGCACAGGGACTCAGCATGGATACAGAGCCGTCGCCGCCTCCAGTCGATCCGAGGTCATGCAAATACGTCGTCGATGAAGTCTTCTTAACCGCAGACCGGGCTGAACATTAAGAGGACGTCTCAAAACGCACAAGACTGTACATAAAAGCACTGTGTTAAGATGGTGTATCCAGAGTTTTGAGATCTCCTCTAAAACACGCTGCCCATGCTGAACAGCCATCTGCTGATAAAGACAACGATAATCCGATCGTAAATAACAAAAAGCAGCATGGTCAACAGGGCGGGAAGAACTAAAAGAGGCACCCGGATTCGCCATGGCATTCTGCGTCTGGGGCCCATAGTATTGCGCACATAATAGGATTCAGGCGTGAAGTAATGCTGTCCAGGGGAGATACGCTTTCCGACGGCAGATTCCAGGCTGGCCAGAGCCATTTGATACAGTGTCTCACGCTCTCCTTGATTGTAGTACCGCCCCGTGAACCCCATACTGAGACAGGCCCCGTACAGGGCCAGGCACTCCTCGCGCCAGCTGTGCTGCTCTTGTTTGGAAACAGAGACGGAGTCTCCCCTGTTGTGCACAGAGGAATGTTCTGCGAACGAGGTCACGGTTGTTACAGGAAGGACATTTTGGGAAGAAGACTTTTCCGGAGGAGCAGGGAGTTCAATGAGCTCCCCGTCCAATGACTCATCCTTGTCAGAGAAGGAAGTCTGGGAGCTGGAGAGCGGGTCTTTATCTGTGTTTTCAATGCGTATTTCGGGATCTGGGACATTTTTTCCCAGCAGGGCGCGCAGGTGTTCAAAGAATTCAACGCCGGCATTTGTCGTGCAAAAGCAGATGCGCTGCAGTGTCTTGTTCGACCACTCAGCTGCGTTTTGCCAGCTGCTGGTGAGCAGCGCCTCGTCCACAAAGGCACAGACGGCAAAGAGAGCCTCCTTGCGGGCTTCTTCGGGTACATCAACACAGCTCTTCTCAGCACTGGCCAGGAGTTTTTCCACATCCGCACGCACAGTTTCGAACGATTTCGTATTCAGTTCCGGGGTATCCCTGAACAGGGCGGCAAAACTAATGACCGGCATGTAGGCTTCAAAAAGTTGCATCCTTTTCCGGCGCGCTCCCTGCAGGTACATGAGAACGCACCCCTCCCGTTGTGTAAACAAGATTGAACATAGCGTGGCAATCCGTGTTTACGGCAATGCCGCTGGTCAAAAAGAGCGTTAAACGTCAATCACAATAAAATTGGCTTGCAGATCAATGGGCATGCCTTCCCAGTTGAGAGCTATGCCCCCCTGCATGCGTATTTTGCTCCACATGGGTGATTCAGTATGAACGCGCAGGTAGACAGTCTGCGGCGTGTGCGGCACGCCCATTGGTGGCTGTGATTCAATTGAACACGGCAGCCCGGGAAGGGCTCTGGTAACCAGTATGGCAGCGTCAGAGCAGGGAGAGAATTTAGCCAGACGCACCAGGTCCGGATTATGGACAAGATTGATTTGTTCGGAATGCAGGGTGATCCAGTACTCGGTAAATTTTTCGCTTGCTTCGAAGATGTGAGGCGGAAGATGAGCCACAAGGCTGCCGGACTCGGGTTCAAACGGGACCATAAAGCGCGGTCCCATGGCCAGGGCGTCAAGAAGAAGGACGATGATATTGATCAAGCTCTTAAAGCCTGGCGCCGGATCATCATGGCAGTAGGGAATGATATGGCAGTGGCCTGTGGCATCCTCACCCAGCGGATTGATATGCGTAGAGAAGACAGATAATTCGCCGGCCAGCTCGTAGAGAAGCTGATAGCACTGCCAGGGCGGGGCCACAGGCATTTCAACGGCCAGCTGCAGTCTGGGTGCAAAGCGTGCCAGGGAACGCAAAATGAGAAAGATGCTTGTCATGTCACCCATGTTGGCACGTTTGGCCAGGGCTTTGTAACCATCTATTTCTCGAGTTTTGACAAGCACGCGGTCACGCACTTCCCTGACAAAGCCAAGCAGCACAGGCGAGTCTTCCAGCCGCAGACAAGGCGCGGCATAGGAGGTGTCTACGGTAAGCCCCGTCGCCGTACGCCGCAGTCTGCCTACGCGCATGAGGGCAATATCCCTGGATTCTTCTACCTCACTGCCAAAAACTACCTGCACCACGTATTTGAGGGTAGATACCGTAGCCCGAGGGGACTCCTCGTAAACATTTGCCGTTTCAGGCTGTTCTGTGGCGACGGCAAATCTCGTGACGGCTTCGCTCAGCGAGGCCTTGTCATTGCAGACGGTCACATTGGACTCGCCTTCCTTGAGTACTGTCAACCCCAGCCACACGTCAATGGATTCGCCGGCGTTGAGGTTTTCCGGATAAACGCGACCGGCGCAGACGGCATTGCCCGGGCAGCTGAGCTCTTCGCCCATACCCGGCATAATGACCCTGAGTCTGGATGGCTGCACAGTGCCGGAAGCCAGAGCCCCAGCGTCCCATTCAAGTTCGCGAACGCCCCACAACCAGGGGCGGACAGCGGACGCGATGTCTGCCAGCATAGTCTGCGTGCGCAGATCAGTCTGCTGGAAATGCTGAGGCTGTAAAAAGAGTCCCTGATGCCAGAATACAGGACCATGGGTCATTGCCTAATTCTCCACTGGTTGCACAAAACGCTGCAGTGATGAGGGGCCGAACAGCAGAATCATCTCCAGAGGCCCGGGGTAGTACCATTGTGTCTTGATGAGCACGCCTTCTTCGTAGATGGCGGCTGGTACAGAAAAGGTGCGACTTACCATGCCCGGCTCGAGATGATAATAGCCGGCCACCACGCCTACGTGTTTCGCGCCCTCGGCCCGGTCGAGATTCTGCGTCTCAACCTGACCGGGCACGACTATCTGGCTCTGCACATCCATAACCGATTTGTCAAAACTCTTGCACTCCATGAGCCTGGCCAGTCCTTCGCTTGTGGCTGCAAGCTCATTGAAGGCATCCAGCTTTTCCAGCTGATAGATGCACATACGCAGCGTGTGCGCCTGATCATCAATGAAATTCAGCTGTGTATCGGCCTTGATATGGAGCACCAGGGCTTTGGGAGCGAAGTTCCACTGCATGGTTTCAGGCGTTGAGCCCGCCGATACAGCAGATGTCACCGGCACCACGGGAGGCGGGCTCGAGGATGACGAGCAGCCTGCGCCAAAACAAATGCTCAGCGCAGTCAGTATCGTCAAAAGAGCTCGACGATGCGGAGCGGAAAGGACATGAGACATGACACTCCCAAATTGAGATTAAGAGATGACCCGAAAACAGGCTTGCCATCGTGTAAGAAATGGAGCTTCCTGATACCGGCTGGACTATTCGGTTCATCTCTAATTGTCAGCACAGGTCCAGAACATAAAGATCTGGATCGTCCCCCTTTGGGAAGGGACCAAACATGATAGTCTCTGGAAGACCATCAAGACGGGTGAAATAGGATTCTGCAGGCGTAAGTATATTAGCGATCCCCCAGGCTGTAAAGGTTCCGGACGACGCCTCAATCTTCATGCCGGTGACCGGATACTTCAGCGTGCAGCGGAGCGGGATGATACCCGACTGGCCAACGCCGTGGGCGTCCGGACTGCATCCTCTGGTGCCCAGAAGAACACCGTCCCAGGGGTCTCTGGTCGGGCCTGCCTCCAGCCACATGCCGAGGCCGTGCAAAGGGAGGAAATTGAGACGATAGGGCAGGGGATCGTAGGGTTTCGCAGTTGCTGCCGCGGCTATGACCCTGCCGCCGAGTCCGGTGCTGACCACTTTGGCATTGGCCAGTGGCTTGGGCAGCCGCAGAGAGGCTACACCGGAAGGGCTGATAACCACAGCAAGCTCTGCTGCGTCTGTCTGCTCGCGTGCATTGCGTGCGGCTATGGCCAGCAGAGACAGGGCAGACATGGTTTCTGTGCTGAAGGAGTTCATACTCCCCGCGATAACCCAGGCATTCAGATCGGGAGAGCAAAGTTCCTTCACCATCTGAGCCAGTACCTGGGCGTCAGGCCTGTCATTCCAGAAGTGTGCCTGAACGTCGGCTCCAAGACGTGAGATCTCTTCACCAAGCTGACGGGCCAGAGGTTCGTTGCGTTCCAACAGGGTCAGCAGAACGGATATTTTCCTGCTCATACGGTCTCCTTCCCGAAGTCAATACGCATCTCGCCATCAGCGATGCTCAGATGCACGCTGCTGGGCGGCTCGTCGCCGGCCATGTGGGAGAGGATTTCCTTTGCCAGGCGCGGCAGCACAGACCCTGAAAGCACGTAGTCAATGTTGCGGGCTCCGGTATCGGTTTCCGTGCAGCGCGAGGCGAGCCATTCGGCTACGTTCTCGTCATAGAGGCAGCGCATGCCGTTATTGGACTCAAGACGGGAGGCCAGGGCATTCAGCTTGAGTCCGGCAATTTTTTGAAGCGCTGCAGGTGTCAGACTGACGTAGGGAACGATGCTCATGCGTGCCAGCAGTGCTGGCTGGAAGTGGGTGACAAGCAAGGGGCGAATAGCCGCTGTCACGGTTTCACTATCGGGCATATTTTCGGGGTCCTCGCACAGGGCCTGTGTAATGTCCGAGCCCATGTTTGAGGTGAGCATAATGACCGCGTTGCGGAAGCTGACCTCCGTGCCCTCACCATCGGTGAGTATGCCCTTGTCAAAAACCTGGTAGAAGAGCTGCATCACATCGTTGTGGGCCTTCTCGGCTTCGTCGAGCAGAATCACGGAATAGGGCTTGCGGCGCACGGCTTCAGTCAGCAGACCGCCTTCTCCATAACCCACGTAACCAGGAGGGGAGCCAATAAGACGCGAAACTGTGTGCTTTTCCTGGAATTCGCTCATATTGACTGTAATAACGGAGCGTTCGTCACCAAAGAGGGCATCGGCAAGAGCCAGACCGCTTTCGGTCTTGCCCACACCGGACGGCCCGACCAGCAGGAAGACGCCAATGGGCTGATTCGGGGAGCGGAGCCCGGCCTTGCTGGCCTGAATGCCTTCCACAATGGTCTTGATGGCAGCGTCCTGGCCGAGGACACGCTGCGACAGCGTTTCCTGCAGCCCGGTGATTTGCGCGGCCTGATCACGTGCCACTTTGCCCACCGGAATACCTGTCCATTCAGAGACAACCTGGGCGACCACGTCTCCTGTCACTTCAACACTCACCAGAGGATTGCCGTGCTGGGATTCTGCCAGGGCAGCTCGCGCAGCCGCAAGAGCAGCCTCAAGTGCCTTCCTGTCAGGCTGTGCTTTTTCCGTGGACGCGTCTGGATCGTCTTTTGCGGCGTTTGCAGGGCTTTCTGCGTTTCCGGCGTCCGGGGCTGCGGCAGTGTCAACTCCAGCAACGGTGGACGCGGACAGAGCCTGCCGTGCGTCGAGCACGGCCTGGGCCAGAGCCTTTTCTTTCTGCCACCTGGCTTCCACTGTACTGGCCTCGCGCTCAGCATCAGCTTTTTCCTGGCGCAGGGCGTTCAGGCGGTCCTCGTCAATGTCCGCCCCTTCTGTCTGATCACGTTCCAGAGCATCGATTTGACGCTGGCAGGCCTGGGCACGACGCTCAGCGTCTTCCAGTGCGCCGGGTTTGGCGGCCTGGCTTACCTTCACGCGTGCGCAGGCTGTGTCGAGCAGGTCAACGGCCTTGTCAGGCAGGAACCTGCCGGTGATGTAACGACCGGCGTAGTCTGCTGCCAGTTCCAGCGCCTCGTCGCGCACCAGGACCTTGTGGGCGGATTCATAGCTGTCGCGCAGACCGCGCAGGATAAGCGCCGTGGTGGCAACCGAGGGCTCATCCAGCTTGACCAGCTGAAAGCGGCGGGCAAGGGCTGCGTCCTTTTCAAAATATTTTTTGTATTCCTTCCAGGTCGTGGCTGCGCAGGTGCGGATTTCGCCGCGGGCCAGGGCAGGTTTCATCAGGTTGGCCGCATCCGATCCCCCGGAGCTGTTACCGGCACCTACAAGCAAATGCGCCTCATCGATGAAAAGGATGATGGACTTCGTCGAGGCTTTTACCTCATCCAGGACTCCCTTAAGGCGACGCTCAAATTCGCCCTTGACTGAAGCTCCGGCCTCGAGCAGACCGATATCCAGACCAAGCAAGGTGGTATCTTTAAGAGTAACAGGCACGTCTCCCTGACTGATACGCAAGGCAAGTCCTTCCATGACAGCGGTCTTGCCCACGCCTGGTTCGCCAACAAGAATGGGATTGTTCTTGCGCCGGCGAGCGAGGATGTCCACCATCTGCCGGATTTCCTGATCCCTGCCAAAGACGGGATCAACTTTTCCGCCAGCTGCCTTTGCCGTAAAATCTTCGCAGAAGCGGGCGATAAACGATTCTCCGCCCTCGCCGCGGGCCGCTTCAGGAACATCGCCTCCAGTGGCTGCTTTCAGCGCGTCCTGTTCGCACGAGGAGGAGGTAAGCGTTGCGAAGTCCCGTGTCAGCTGTGCGGTGTCCACATCGCGCAGCATATTGGTGTAATCACCCTGGGCGTAGAATCCGGGTCTGCGCAGGAAAGCCAGCAGCACGCCACCTGAACGTATGGCCTGGCATTTGAGGTCTACTGATGAAACCAGCCAGCCAGCCTCAAAAACATCCTGCAGAGTTGGCGAAAAGACAGGGCGACCGGTGTTCCCTGAGCGGAACAGCGAGAGGGCACGCTGCACCTCGCGGTCAAGTGCCGTAACATCCACGCCGGCTGCTTTGAGCAGCAGCACGGCGTCGCTATGTTCCTCATTCAGCAGAGCCAGAAGGAAATGTTCAAAGGTCACTTCATAATGGCCGCGATTGACGGTCTGTCCTGCTGCATTGTTGAGTGCCTGCATGCAGAAGCCGTCAAACCTGTCAATAAGGCCTTTCATATCTACGCCGATCATGATTTCTCCTTGCCCGCGGTCGGACGGGAGCCGACCGGAGATTACTGGGGAGTGCTCAGAATGAGAACAGTGCCATCAACTGACGTTATTTTGCCAGCGCGTACCACGAATGAAAATAGTGCCGTATTCTTTGACGCAGTCACCGGTATCTGACAATGGAACTGGGGGTCTGCCTATCCATGTGTCCTGTCCCAGCAGAGCAAATGCGCCGGATACACTATCCGCAGGCAGTACAGTGGAGCTGCCGCCAAGCCGGGCATTATCCAGACACTCAGAATCCATTGACAGAACAATATCAACGTCAAGCGGCTCCATACAGAAAAAATCTATCAGTTTGAAGATGCGTGTGCGTCCCGCGGAACTTGTGTAGAAAACAATTCCCTCATGATTGAGGTGGAGGAGATAAATACGGATACGTCCAGAGCGGTTCTTGATTATACTCCCTATGACACTGTCCTCAGCCAGTGTGCTGTTGGTCGCTCCGAGCAGGCAACGCTGATCAGCAGGGATGGAAGATATGCCCTCAACCCATTCCTCAACGAGGCATTCACATCCCAGACAACTGCGCAAGAAGGAACGCAAGGCAGTGGCTGAGCGTGGATACATGCTCAGCAGGCCGCCTAGAGGCATCAATTCACGGCAGTGTTTTGGCAGATCTGTGTTGCTGATTTCCAGCAGGCCGCCCAGCGCCAGGAGCTGATCGCCAAGAGAGACGTTTACTTCCTCGATGATGGCGTTCATAGGCCGGTAACGGAACCAGCCGGCATGCAGAAGGAGCTCGTAGAAGCGCGAGTTGAAAATATCCAGAAAATCCCGGCCAGCAGACAGGTCGTCGCGTTCCTCATCAAGCAAATCTTCTATGTAGAACGTGGGCAGCGGTGACGATGCGCCGTAAAGCCCGAGAACGCTCACGGTTAGCATGAACATCAGGGGGCCATCACCAGGCGGTGGGGAGCGCAGAGGCCGGCAGTCCGCATCCATATAACACAGATCGACAACGTCATGTGGAGGAAAGGCCAGGGAAAGGTGAGGCCGGATACGCACCCGCTGGGTAACAAAGTCCATAAGACGCATGGATTCGCCATAAAAGGCATGCAGCAGACGAATGACCTGCACGACGCTGAACTTCTGGGGAGCAGCGTGCAGCATATCTCGCAAACGCAGTTCCGGCGTGTTCACAGCAGCGGCCTCGTGCCCAGTCTGGCGGGCCATTTGATGTCCAGCTTAAATGATATGTCGCGCATGCGCAGACTCGTGAAGGCGTTAACAGCCGAGTAGCTGCTCAGAAAAGCACTCAGCATGGCGGAAAAAACATACATATCACCTTCGCCTGCGTAATTTTCCCGGCGCAGAATTAAATCGACATGCTGACCGCGCACGAGCTGCCCCCCCACAAGACGCTGCACAGGCTGTACCTTCATGTCTTCAATACCGTCGACACGGCTGACATGACCAATCTGGACCGTGGAGTCACTGGTTTTTCCAAAGATATACACCTTGAGCATGCTTCGCAGGTTCTCTGTGTTGGCCACCGACAGGTAATTCAAGAACAGGTGGGACAGAAGCCGCCACAGAGAATTGTCACCGAGTGGAGGCAGAGCCGAAAGTGTTGGAGGCCTGAGATTGGAAAAATCAGCCAGCTCTGGGGAACTGTCTGTAGGTTTGCAGATATCACCAGCATGCAGTTTTTCCGGCAGACGCCCGTTTGTGCAGCGCAAATTAAGCGAGAGGACCTCTGGTACAGGCGCCTGGCTGTGCATGCGGCCGACTGACAGCTGAACTAGAAGGCCTGCCTCCTCATCCAGTCTGCTTGACAGAGAGTACACTGGATTGGGACTCGTGCCGGGGTTGGCGGACATGAACGGCCGGTACAGGCGCGACGTGGTTTCCCCCTGGCGCAGACCGCTTACGCGGTCAACGCTGTACACCATGTAGTTCTTCATGTTGTTGCCGGCCGGACGAATGACATATATATCCCGTTGATGGTCCAGGCGTAAGGGATCGCCAGACATGGGGAAGATATTGATGGCCGGGGTCACAAACAGACGCAGGTGCTCCGCACGCAGTGACGGGATGTTTTCCGGCAGATTTTCAAGCTCAATTTCCAGATTGAATCCAGTCCCCATGCCGCGTGTCGTCCACTTGTCAAAACCGGCTATCTCGATCTGACAGTAACGATCAGGCATCATGAAGAATTCCTGCAGGTAACGGAAGCCCTGGAAGGATGTCTGTGGATAGGGGAGGAGAGCTTCTGATTCGTCAAAGCCTGTCATACGCAGCGCTGAGGCTGGAAGAGACAAAGGACTTGCGTTCGGTGCCTTGTCAGGGATGATTCTGATGCCTCTGCAGTAGTGGCAGAGCGTCATGAGGCGCGTAGAGGCTTCGGAATAAGCGCCGGTAAAATGAAGAGTAAGACGTTTGAGCGCAACTGTGCTGAGGGGAAGGGCATTGAGCGTTTCAAAGCGCACCACGGCCTTGCCACTGCCGTTGCGGGAGACATTGAGCTCTGCGGAAGTCAGCTGCAGAGGGGCAATCTCCACATCGGCACAAGTGGAAAAGCAGCAGGCGCAATCCCCCACATCCACGGAGTTGATGAGGGTGCCGCGCCGTATGGTGAGGCACTCACGAAGTGCGCGGCGCGGTGTGAACGCCATGATTGTTGCCGAGGGCAGGGGTCTCAGATAGTGCGGCGCCACCATGTTAAGCAGAGAATGTATGACTTCAGGCAGCTCGTCATCGAGCTTGTCGCTTATACTGGCCGAAAGATAGGCCACGCCCTCGAGCAATCGCTCAACGTCCGGATCTGTCCCCTCTTCAGAGAGCATGGGGGCAAGCGCCGGGTGCAGGCGGGAAAAAGCCTTGCCCCTTTCCCGGAACATGTTGAGTTCGCGTTGGAAGTGCTCGGTAATCATGCGTAGCCCCTGATCTCGATGCGACCATCAGGCATGAGCACCGTTTCGAATAGAACAGGCACAAGCCTTCCCTCATTCTCCATTTTGGCTGTCAGCGCGAAGGCCATGCTGAAGGCGCTGTTGGCCTGCGGTTTGTAACGCACCAGCACCTCGCATAACCGTGGTTCATAGCGCGAGATATTCGTGGCCATAAGGTTCTCGAGCTCCTCCACCTCTTCGCCGCCTATGTACGAAAAGTTGGTGATGTCCGGCAGCCCCATATCCGGCGCTGTCCACGTACTGCCCTGTCTCGTGTTGAGCAGACGGCCAAGATAGCGTCCCACAGACGCAACACGTTCGGCAAGACTATTGCCTTGCTGCGTCCGCGGGCGTTCGGCGCTCATGATGCGTTCAAGCAGTCGTCCTTCCATGGATGAATCAATCCTGATGTATTATGACAGCTCTCCGCGTTTGATAGCGGAGATTTCTCGCTTCACTCACCGCAGCCTGTTTGGCACACGCCTCGGAAAGTCTGATTAAAGAGGGCTCTCCGGTGCCTGTTGTCTTGCACCGGAAAGCCCGTGTGCGTTGTAGAGCTGACTGGCCGGTAGTCGCTTACTTGCTCCAGTCGTCTACGTATTCAATGTTGCCGTCGTTGTAGGTCCAGGAGATCTTTGAGTAGGTAAAGCTCACAGACTCCATGTCAGAATAGGGCTTGTTTTCCGGCAGGAAAGTAAGGGGAGTATTCTTTTCAATGGAAACGATAATGGCATCCTCAAGCACGATGGTAAAATATTTTTCTTCTGTGCCCTCGGCATTGATGCGGTAATGATCAAGAGTAACCGTGCACTGTTCACCGCAGCAGCAAGCCTTGTAGAGTTTGGGTGTCGCCTGGTCCAGATGTTTGGTGATGGTCAGGGGATGATGAATGCGCTGGCCAGTAGGCAGACCTGTGTGCGTGTCCTTCGGGATCTCTACCATGTGCTTCACGCCGAACACAATAATGCTGTCAGCCTTGTCTTCGCCCTGGGGGCAATCGCCCTTGATCTCGCCCTGGGTTTTGCCTTCGATTTTCATGTACGCTGTAAGAGCCATTTATTACCTCTCTATATATAGGACTTGAAGGGAGTTGTTGACACTCCTCACGGCCTGAAGGTGCGGAATTTTCGCTTTTTCCATTGCAGCATCTTTGGCTTTCGCCTCCGAAGGCCTTGCACTGTGTTCACGAGCGCAGATTCGGGTATGTGCTGCCCTGTTTTTAGAGATGATCCGAAAACAGGTTTGCCATGGTGTAAGTAATTTTTCCTGATGCCTGCCGGATTATTCGGATCATCTCTTCATGCTCAAAAAGGGGGGGGGCCAACGCGAGACATGGCACACCGGCCCCCTCCAGCGTTCCGAAGACGGGTTTCAGGATGCTGCTACTGCTTCCAGTCGTCTACGTATTCGATGTTGCCGTCGTTGTAGGTCCATGTAATCTTTGAATAGGTGAAACTTACAGATTCCATGTCGGAATACGTCTTGTTTTCCGGAAGGAATGTCAGAGGAGTTTCCTTCTCCATGGAAACAACAATGGCGTCCTCGAGGACGATAGTAAAGTATTTTTCCTCTGTGCCCTCGGCATTGATGCGGTAATGGTCAAGAGTAACCGTGCACTGTTCACCGCAGCAGCAAGCCTTGTAGAGCTTGGGCGTCGCCTGGTCGATGTGCTTGGTGATAGTCAGGGGGTGATGAATGCGCTGGCCGGTGGGCAGGCCGGTGTGGGTGTCCTTGGGAATCTCCACCATGTGCTTCACGCCGAAAACAATGATGCTGTCTGCCTTGTCACCACCCTGGGGGCAATCTCCCTTGATTTCGCCCTGGGTTTTTCCTTCGATCTTCATATACGCTGTAAGAGCCATAATAAACCTCATAAATGTTACAGGGGGATACGGTGAGGATTGTTCCTAACCGCAGAAAAACTAGCTTTTGTCAAGCTTTCCTACCAGAGACAGAGTGAAATTCGCTCCCATGTACTTAAAGTGCGGACGGTCCAGGATGCTGACATTGTACCAGCCCGGATCGCCAGCTACATCGCTGACCACGATCTTGGCCATACGCAGCGGTCGTTTGGAACGCGTCACAGGATCCGGATCATCCATTTCCGTCACGTACTGGCTGATCCATTTGTTCAGCTCGCGATCAAGATCCACACGCTCCTTCCAAGTGCCGATGTTTTCTCTTTGAATGACCTTTATATAGTGAGCCAGCCTGTTCATGATCATCATGTACGGCAGCTGGGTAGAGAGCTTGTAGTTGAGCTCGGCCTCCTTGCCTTCCTGCGTGTTGGGGAACACCTTTGGCTTCTGGCAGGAGTTTGCCGAGAAGAAGGCGGCATTGTCAGCGCCCTTGCGCATTGTCAGGGCAATGAACCCCTCTTCGGCGAGTTCGTATTCACGGCGCTCGGAAATGAGCACCTCCGTGGGGATCTTCGTTTGTATTTCTCCCATGGACTCAAAGTTGTACACGGG
>CAZJPT010000012.1:0-17118 GCA_964547835.1 uncultured Desulfovibrio sp. | reverse complement strand
CAGGGGCCATCCATCGGACCTTCATGGGTGTAGCCGCACACAGGGCAGATGTAGTAGTCACCCGTGAAGGCGCTGGCGTCCTCTATGGCTTTTTTGTACAGATTCGCATGCACTTCCTCAACCTGGTTGGCGTAATCAAAGTACCTGGCCACGGCCTTGTTGCCCTCTGCCTCGGCCTCTTTAATCATCTCAGGATACATTTTCGTAAATTCATAGGTCTCGCCGTTCAGGGCGTCCTCAAGGTTGGCGGCCGTGTCACCGATTTTGCCGGCGTAGCGCAGATGTGCGTGGGCGTGTATGGTCTCGGCTGCCGCAGCGGCGCGGAACAGTTTCGCGATCTGGGCCTTTCCTTCCTTGTCTGCTACCTGGGCATAGGCGAGGTACTTGCGGTTGGCCTGGGATTCACCAGCGAAAGCGCTCATGAGATTTTCAAGGGTCTTGCTCATTTTTTTCTCCTTCTGCCTCGTGGCAGAGTTGATTGCAGATGTATTTCGTGTTCCTTTATTGAGAACGATTACTATTTAGCTTTTTGCTGCTCAGGTGTAAAGTCTTTTTTCGTGTTTCTCTGAAAAAATTTTCTCCCGCCTCAAAACCAGGCCAGCTCCATGTCACAACCATCATATTTCATTCCCGATCTGGCGCCAGATGCCTGCCATGAGACAACCCTCATAGTCCGGCGCAGCCGCTTTCTGACACACATTGCCAGAGCCCGGGACACAGCTGAGGCCAGGGCTTTTATTGAAAGCATGCGCGCCAGGCACGCCGACGCCACCCACAACTGCTGGGCCTTCAATGCCGGTCCTCCCGGCAGCACTGCCCGCATAGGTGCCAGTGACGACGGCGAACCACACGGCACGGCCGGACGCCCCATGCTCAACGTCCTGCTGCACGCAGACGTTGGCGAAATCTGCTGTGTGGTGACGCGCTGGTTTGGCGGTGTCAAACTCGGCACAGGCGGTCTCGTGCGAGCCTATCAAGACTGCGTATGCGGCTGTCTGGAGACTCTGCCGCGAGTCCTGCTGACCCCCATGACCGATCTGCTGCTGAAGATGGACTATGCCGACAACGAGCGCGTTCGCCGGTTACTTGACCGCTGTGGAGCACGCATACGAAACGAGGATTATGGAGCTGTCATAGTCCTTGAGGTAGAACTGCCCAGGTCTGCACTGGAAAGCTTTCAGGAGGCGCTGGGCGAAGTCACAAGCGGGCGTGCTTTTGCACTGGAACTGAACGACAGCTCCGAGGCCGGTACTGACCGTTCATAGAATTCCGGAATGGACTCTGTTCCGCGGCCGCAACCCCGCCGTGCTCCTTGAGCTTTCTTGCCCGTGACGCCAACGCTGTGTACAATGAAGGGCATGGTATCGTTCATGGAATGCGTACAGCATCAGGACAGCGGATCATGTATATATGATGCGCTGAATGTTGTGCCCTCCCTGCCCCTTTCGTGGCTGGGCATTGTATCTGCCGCGACATGCTCCAGAGTTCCGGCTCTCTAAAAATAAACTTGGAGGCGGCGCCTCTCGCCCTGCCGGGTGGGTATTGCGCTGGATGAAAATATGCTGCAACACCGTTTCCTCAACTGTTTTTGCGTTCTGCTGCTCATATCCTGCCTCGTTCTGTCCCTTGCCGGCTGCCAGAAAACCGGCCCCCAGAAAACGCTCGACGAAACTGCCAGGGCTCTCAGAACCAGGAACAGCAACCTCTTTGTCAGCCAGCTGGACATGTCCGCGTTCACCTATCACGAACTCATCAATCTTCGTCAGGACAACAGCCTGATCAATCTGGCCGGCAACCTTGGCTCCATGCTGGGCCTCAATCGTGAGCTTGAGGAACTCATCATTGTTGCTACGAACATGCAGGCGCAGTACACCAAAACCTTTGACCGTACTGTGGCCAGCGGTCAGATGATGGCCCTGTGCAGCCGTGCCACATCAGCTGACTGTCCCTGGGATCCTGCAGGTCTCGAAAAAGCAAAAGTAGAGCAGCTGGATGATAATGCGGCTGTAGCCTGTGTCACTACCAGTTCCAAAATCACCAGCTGGATTGCTCTGCGCAAAAGCGGTGAAACATGGCTTATCGTAGGCAAGGCACCGGTCAGGGAAACTGCCGTGCTCTTCGCCCTGGATGAGGATGGCCTGCCCAGTCCCAGCGAGGTTGTACCGGTCTTCCCCGGGCAGGGACCTGAAGAACCGGCGCCGTCTGCGGAGCCAGCTTCGTCTGACCAGGGAAACGGACAGAGCTGACCTGTACGTTAAAACCTGCCAGCAGGCTGCACATTCTACGGAGGCAGCTTTTTCTCTTCGCAGACGCTGCTGATTCCGCCACCTGATTTCTGCAGCTGACGTGTCTGCCCCTGCACCTGGCCATACCCTTGAACCTTCCTTCTGGTCCAGGCCCTTGAGCCATCAGCACGTGTGCACATAGAAGCACCAAAGCCGCAACTTACCCATTGTTGGGAAATTGCGGCTTCTGCGTCAGTCCGGACAGGGTAACGTCGGGTTATGAACAGGGCTGTACACGCTCAACGCTCAAAGTAGGTATAGCCTCGCAGCCCGTCCTCAAAAACCTGCAAGAAGGCAAAGCGCTGACTCGGTGTAATGCGCCCCTCACGCACGGCCCGCTCAGCCATGCTGCGCAGCGATTCCATAATGCGGCGCGGCTCGTACTCCACATAGGAAAGCACGTCGGCAACGGTATCGCCTGCCTGCTCACGCACAAACTCATAGGAGCCGTCTGCCTCTACGCGAATGGAGACAACGTTGTTGTCGCCCATCAGATTGTGCAGATCTCCCAGGGTTTCCTGATACGCGCCTACCAGAAAGACACCCAGATAGTACTCTTCACCATCCTTTAAAGAATGCAGTTCCAGGGTGCGCTTATTGCCAAGCTGATCAATAAAGTGGTTGATCTGCCCGTCCGAGTCGCAGGTGATGTCGGAAATGATGCCGCGCCTGTCAGGACGTTCCTGCAGCCTGTGCACAGGCATGATGGGGAAGAGCTGGTCGATGGCCCAGGAATCAGGCAGAGACTGGAAGATGCTGAAGTTGCCGTAATAGATATCCGCTATGTTGGTGTCGATATCGTGCAGGTCACGCGGAATGGTCTTGAGACGTTCCTTTTCTTCGGCAATACGCAGCAAAATTGTCCAGAAAAAGCGCTCGGCAAGGCAGCGCTGCCGCAGATTAACGGCACCCGTTGCGAAAAGCTGCCGCATTTCGTCACGGTAGTAAATGGCGTCGTTATAGCATTCCTGCAGTGTCCTCGGAGCAATGCTGGCCAGCACCTCACGCAGGTTTTTGACAGATTCCGGCGTGTCTTCGTCCAGACTCTCTGGCAGCTGCATGGGCTCGAGGCGGCTGACATCCAGGATATTGAAAAGCAGCATCGAGTAGTAGGCTACCGTGGCACGTCCGGATTCGGTGACGATATGCGGATGCGCAATACCGTCCTCGTCCAGAGTGCCCATGATGGCCTCCACGATATCCATGGTGTATTCGTCAATGGTGTAGTTGCGAGAAGAAAAATAGTTGGTGTGCGATCCGTCGTAATCCACGGCCAGACCACCGCCCAGATCCAGGTAGCCCATAGGTGCACCTTCCTCCACCAGACCGGCGTAGAAGCGGGCACCTTCCATGGCACCAAGGCGAATGTCGCGGATATTGGAGATCTGCGATCCCAGATGATAATGCAGCAGACGCAGACAATCGAGCATATCACAGGCTTTGAGCCTGTCGATGATATCCACGATTTCAGCCGGAGACAGACCGAAAACTGAACGCTCGCCTCCGGACTCGGCCCAGTGCGTACTTGCACGCATGGTGAGCTTGCAGCGCACGCCCAGCTTGGGTCTGATTCCAAGAAGCTTCGAGCGCTGTATAATAGTTTCGAGCTCGCCCGGCATCTCGATGACAAAAAAGACATTGAGGCCGAGACGCTGTGCCTGCAGCCCGAGATCAATGAACTCGCCGTCCTTGTAGCCATTGCAGATAATGCAGGCCTCGCGATCGCTCATGTGCGAAACAGCGGCAATGAGTTCTCCTTTTGAGCCTACTTCCAGTCCATGATGATAGCGCGACCCGAAATCGGCAATCTCCTCGATTACCTGCTGCTGCTGATTGACCTTGATGGGAAAGACACCACGGTAGCTGCCTTTGTAGCCCAAGGTCTTGATGGCTCTGTTGAACGACTCATGAAGGCTGGCAATCTGTGAATCAAGGATGTTTTCGCAGCGCAGGAGGCAGGGCATGCTGTAGCCGCGATCCTTGATTCCATCGATGATGTCACGGATGGATACTCTCGGTCCCTTGAGACCGTAAGGGCATATGACCACCTCGCCCTTCTGATTAACGTCAAAATAACCGGCGCCCCATGACTGGACACCGTACAACTCCGCAGAATCCTCAACGCGCCAGGGTTGCAGACTGTTGTATTTGCTCAATGACATCTCCCGTGCACTGTCAAAACGACGGCTGAGAAAAAGAACCTGCGCACATGCGTCCTGATGCGCGACCACCACCCTGCCCTTGACATCCCCTTCCCACAGGGAAGGGCTGCCACCTCCACGAAAGCCACGAGTCTGGTCCGCGACCGGCTTCGACAGACTCCCTCTGACAGTGGCTCGGCCGCACGTTCTACGGGCTTTCCAGAATGTCCGGCGCCTGAAGCTGCCGGTTCACTGGTCCCAGGGGGAAATTCTGGGCCACTGCTCTCCTTTGGAGGATTAAAAAAAACGTGCCGGCTTAACGCACAGCCCGCTCAAGTATTGCTCCCATTTGCACAAATATTCCTCATAAGTCAAGGACAAACGGCATGTCGGCATGTGCCGGTTCACCAGTCTGCACAGCATAAAAGCAGCCTTTTCCAGCACGGCAAAAGTCATGAGGCTGGAGACGCAATTCATGACCCTGAGGCATTATTCCTGCATACATGCTGATATCTTGATATCAAGATATATGTTTTAGCATATATGAAGATATCTCGATATATAACTAGACTACAGGGTAACTTTTTGTTATCATGTCTGATTAACAATTTTATCCTGCCCGAACAGGGCCATCCTTCCTTGCAGGCTGCCTGACATGATTTTCTTTTCATCCTGGAAATAAAACGTTAAACTCCAGTTTGTTCGGCAATGGCCGAAATCTGACATTACCACAGGACGTGCTTTTGCTTTCGTGCGCACAGTGTGCGATAATGTTTGAGCACAGTCAGATTGTCCTGCCTGACCTGGAGTCCGGGAAGCCTGGCAGATCATGACTGTGCTGGAATACTATTTTCAGGAGGACATCATGGATTTGCTGCCTATCCGGCGCGCTATTCTCAGTGTCACCGACAAAAGCGGCCTCGTGCCCTTTGCCCGCTTCCTCGCTGACAACGGTGTCGAGCTGGTCTCTACCGGCGGGACCATGAAGACTCTCACGGATGCCGGCCTTCCCGTTGAATCTGTCTCTTCCGTCACCGGATTTCCGGAAATTCTTGATGGTCGCGTCAAAACGCTGCATCCAAACATACATGCCGGCATCCTGGCCAACAAGGATATGCCGGAACACATGCAGGCCATGGAGGCCCTGAACATCCGCCTCTTCGACCTGGTGGTGGTCAACCTCTATAATTTCGCCGGAGCCGTGGCCAGACGCCTTTCCCTTGAGCAGGCTGTAGAGGAAATCGACATCGGCGGCCCCTGCCTCATCCGTGCCGCAGCCAAGAACTTCTATTCCGTCCTGGTCCTGCCCAGCACCGAGTGGTATCAGCCCGCAGTGGAAGAACTCAAGGCCAACAATATGTGTGCCTCTCTGCTCTTCCGTCAACGCATGGCCTCACGTGCCTTTGATGCCACGGCCCGCTATGATGCGCTGATTACGTCCTATATTCGTCCTTGACGGAGGCTTTCCATTCCACGCCTCGATGGAAATCTCCAGGGACTGCGCCCGTCTCAGCTCAAGTCCCTGGATCGGCTCGGCAGCCGAAAATTCCCGGCAAAGGCAGTCTACACGATTGACCAGGCGCGGGAGCTGGCGCTGATCTCGCGTTCCCTTGAACGCCAGATAGGCCTGCTCCTGGACCGTCGTGGCCGTGTGCAGACAGTCATCGTAGGCAGCGCCGACGGCATTGTCATACCCGCTCTGGATCGTGCCAGAACGGGTCTTACCCGTTTGCGCGGCTTACGGCTGCTGCACACCCACCTCAGTCCCGGGGGGCTCAGCGAAGAAGATCTTATGGATATGCTCTTCCTGCGCCTCGACGCGGTCATCTCGCTCACTGTTTCGCCAGCCGGGACGCCAGTGCAGTGGCAGGCTGCGCAGCTGCTGCCGCCTTCTGCCAGTGCGCCCTATCGCGTTGCCCCTCCTCGTCCCTGGGATCAGCCCCAGGCGGACATCACTGCCAGCGCACTGGCCCTTGAGGAAGAGCTGGCCCGTGACGCATCGGACGCCGGGCGACACGCGGGGGACGTAAACCGCTGCGTCCTGGTCTCCTTCTCACAGGAGTCCAGAGCCGTACAGGAACGCAACCTGGACGAACTGGCAGCTCTGGCCGACACGGCCGGCCTTACTGTGGTCGGACGCATGACGCAGCGTATCCGCGGCAACAAGTACACTCTGGGCAAGGGCAAGATGGCTGAGCTGGAAGTGCTGGCCCTTATGGGCCGGGCTGACACGCTGGTCTTTGACGGCGAGCTGGCTCCCGCCCAGCTGCACAACATGGCAGACATTACCGAGCGCAAGGTGCTCGACCGCACGCAGCTCATCCTCGACATCTTTGCACAACACGCTGTGACAAGGGCCGGCAAGCTGCAGGTGGAGCTGGCACAGCTCAAGTACACGCTGCCCAGACTCACTGGAAAAAACAGAGCCATGGACCGTCTCATGGGAGGCATTGGCGGTCGCGGGCCAGGCGAAACCAAACTCGAGATAGACCGCCGCCGCTGCCGCGAGCGCATGGGGAGACTGCGCAGGGAGCTGGACACGCTGCGCCGTCAGCGCTCCTATGTACGCGGCAACCGCGAGCGCAGCGGGGTGCCTCTGGTCGCGCTGGTCGGCTATACCAACGCCGGCAAGTCCACCCTGCTCAACATCCTGACCCGCTCAGAAGTGCTGGCCCAGGACAAGCTCTTTGCCACCCTGGACACCACCACGCGACGTCTGCGCTTTCCGCACGAGCACGAGATCGTTCTGGCCGACACTGTCGGCTTTATCCGCAACCTGCCGGCTGAACTGATGGAAGCCTTCAGGGCCACACTGGAAGAACTTGAATGCGCCGATCTTCTTGTACACGTAGCCGATGCCTCCCATGCGCAGCTCATGCAGCAGATTGAGTCTGTTGAACACGTCCTGGAGGCGCTGGGACTCGGCAGCACGTCCATTATGCTGGTACTCAACAAATGGGATCTGGTCACGCCTGAGCAGCAGGCGCTGCTCGGAGACGCCCTGCCCGGGGCCCTGCACGTATCCGGCAAAACAGGCTTAGGCCTGGACGTTTTTCTGACTGTCATGCGCGACCGCCTTGCCGCATGCCTCCATGCGGATGCCGTCGGGCACACGGACGCTCCCGGGGCTGCTCCAGCCAGCGCTCCCACAGTGCGCACCGTATGCCTGGACGAAGACTGGCATGTGGGGGAGGACAACAAGCCCCCTGCCCTCCCCTCCAGACGGGACCCCGAGAAACAATAACGCCCCGGGGCGGCAGACCGTTGCAAATGACCGGCCTTCTGCCTGGAGCGAAAACGACACAATGCTGTCCTGTGCAAGCGTGTCCGGGACACTTCCGGCCACAGAGAATGGCGACTCGGAAAATGCGCAAAAAGGGGCACAGGCAATGAGGCAATGCTCCAAAAAAAGCCGTGCCCGGATTCCTGACGCCAGGGCGTCTGCTCCTTCAGTACAGATGACAGCGCACCCGCCAGCCAGCAGCCAGTTTCTTCCAGGCAGGCTCCTCTTCGGCACAGCACGGCCTTGCCTCAGGACAACGCGGATGAAAGCGGCATCCTGGCGGTGGTGCCAGCGGCGAGGGCAGCTCGCCGCTAATAACCACAAGCTTCTCCCTGTTCCGTCTGCCTGAGGGCACAGCCCTGGCCAGAGCCTGCGTATAGGGATGCGCCGGCGCCAGCATGCGCTCGCTCGGAAGCTCCTCGACTATTTCCCCCAGATACATGACGTAGAGGCGCCGGCACATAAAACCTACCACGGCCAGATTATGGGAGATAAACAGTTGCGCCTGTCCGAAGTGCTCCTGCAGATCACGCATGATGTTCAGCACCTGGGCCTGTACCGAAGCGTCCAGAGCTGACACGGGCTCATCACAGACCACAAGATCAGGCCGGGTGATCACAGCCCTGGCCAGTGCCACGCGCTGACGCTGGCCTCCGGAGAATTCATGCGGATAGCGCCTCTCCATGCCGGCCAGCCCTACGCGCATAAAGATGGCAGACACAGCCTCGCGCCGCTCGTCCGCACTCATGGGCAGACGCTGGCGGCAGGCTCTGGCCATCAGGGCTTCTGCAACGCTGTCGCCTGCGCGCATGCGCGGATTGAGAGAGGAAAAGGGATCCTGAAAGACCATCTGCACGCGACCAGCAGCTGAAGAATGCGGGCCGGCCATGGGAAGGGGAGCGCCGTCAAAATACACCGTTCCAGAAGTCGGGCTGAGCAGGCCACAGACAAGACGTCCCAAGGTAGACTTGCCGCAGCCGGATTCGCCTACCAGACCGACGCACTCACCACGTCCCACACGCACACTGACGCCAGCTACGGCACGAAGAGCAGCAGGCTCGGCACCATGAGCCGAGCGTACGGAAAAAATTCTGGTGAGGTCATGCGTCTCCAGAATCATGTCGGCATTGGCATTCATCAACGTATGCTCTCGCTGACGCCGGCTTCCGCAAAGGTAGCCGTCTCGCAGTAAAGTCTGGCAGCGCAGCGCAGCAGGGGCCAGGCAAGGGCGCAGCCCGTGCCCTCGCCAAGGCGCAGGCCCAGAGAGAGCAAGGGCGCCTGCCAGCGGGGATGCGGCAGACGCCTGGCCAGTTCATTGAGAACCAGCGCATGCCCGGGCTCGGCTGACGTATGGGATATGAAGCAGTAGTCAGCGGCAGCCGGACAGAGCAGCGCAGCAGCCGCGAACGCAGCTGTGGAAATGAAGCCGTCTACCAGCACAGGAACACCGGCAGCTGCACCGCCAAGCACAACCCCTGCCATGGTGACAATTTCAAAACCACTCAAGCAGGCCAGAGCGTGCACAGGATCGAGAGTGCTCCCGCCACTGGCGAGACCACTGCTGTTGACAAGCAGCGCCCTGCGCACAACGTCTGCCTTATGAGCAATTACCTCATGGCCAACACCTGAGCCCGGACCGACTAGTTCGCTGACAGGAAGGGAAAGCAGATGGGCGCACAGCGCCGCGGCGGTGGTTGTGTTGGCAATGCCCATCTCCCCTATGGCAAGACATCTGTCGCCATTGTCCACGGCCTCAAGAGCCAGACTGGCGCCGTTGCGCAAGCCCTCAAGACAGGTCTCCAGGCTCATGGCCGGACCTCTGGCGATATTTCCTGTGCCTTCGCCAAGACGAAGATTTACAACCGGAGCCGGAAAGGGGCCTCCCACACAGCCGGCATCTACCACGCTCTGCTCCATGCCCACTTCTTTTGCCAGCGCGTTGACTGCTGCCCCGCCACGCAGAAAGGCATACACCAGCTGCCTGGTCACTTCCTGCGGGAAAGCCGACACATTCTCTGCACTGACACCGTTGTCGCCAGCTATGGTGAACAGCCTGGCAGGCATCACCTCACAGTGCCAGCGCATGGCAGCCAGCCGGCAGGCGATTTCCTCAAGAACACCCAGCGAGCCCACAGGCCGGCACTGGGCATCGATTCTGGCGCGGGCATGCGCTATGGCTTGTGGATCCAAAGAAACAATACGTCTTTCTGGAGGAAGAATTTCCTCCAGGGCAACACAATGTTCCATGTCCATTCCGCTCTCCTTGTCCATCTTCTGGCCCGGGGCGCCTGCTACTGGCGGGAGTCCTGCGCAGCATCGCTTCCGGCAGCCTGACGTTTTTCCACAAGCTCACCCAGCGCCAGGATGGTATTGGCGTAACGGGCTGATTTGTTGTAGCGCATGAGCACCTTGTGCTTTACGGCTCTGGATGCTCCCGCCCTCCAGCCGTGTTTGTACAGATAATTGGCCAGGCTCATGATGGCATCGTCAGCCTGATAAAGATCAATGACTCCATCGCCGTTGCCATCGACACCATAGGGTTCGATATTGCTGGGCATGAACTGACACAGACCGATGGCACCGTATATGGATCCGGGCAGGGAGTCTGGAGCGATATGATTCTCCACCATGTAGCGCACCAGCGCCCGCGTTTCACGATAGGCCCAGGCGGCACGCTTCGGCATGGTCGCGGAAAACCATGCCTCGTGATTCTGATAGCCGGGCATTTTTCCGTACCACTGATCTATACTGTCCAGGGTCAGGCTCTGGGACATGCTGGCCAGGGTGTGCAGGGCGTTATCAGGGCCATCCTTGAGAACACGCCCGAGCCGTGTCTCCACAAAGAGCAGGGCTGCAGCCGTAGACGGAGGAACTCCGGTGACACGGGCTGCACGGTGGAAGGCCTGCATGTGCTCCTTGATGTAGGCAAGGCAGAGATCCGCATTGCGCTCAGTGACCACGCCCTTGTAGACAGGCGGGAGCCCGGACTTTTTCCGGGGTTCCGGGGAGGACAGAAAGGTCTTCCTGTATAGCTCTACCATCTTCCTCCCCATGGGGGCCTGGGAGCGCGGTCCCAGTGATGCCAGCAGTCTGTCCACAATGGGACCTGACAAGCCGTCGGCTGCCAGGGCATCACGCAGAGCCTCCCATTCAGGGGGCACAACGTATTGTGTCGTTGCGCTCCGGGATGCTGACGCATCCCTCACAACGGGAGCCGGAGCTGCCGCGTCCGCCGCACCTGGCATGGCTCCGGCGTCTGCGCAGCCAGTCAGGCACAATGCTGCTCCCAACGTAGCCAGCAGGGAAAGCAACATCCAGCCTGGACCTTTCCCTAGTCCGGGCTTCAAGCGCATAGGCGTGCGACCTCCTGCCCCGCATACTGTCCCGCCGGGGCTGAGTCTGATAAAGCGGACGGGCGGCGACATGGCCGGCCCCGCCCGCGACTGGCATCAGTCAAGGCGCTTCAGCAGGCCATCCGGATTCGAGAGCACCATCTTGCTGTTTTCCCCGAAGGAGAGACGCATGGCCTCAAGCCAGCGCTGGAAGGCATAGAAGGCCTCGTTCCTGCTGTAGGCGTCAGCGTATATCTGGGCTGCGCGGGCATCCGCGTCACCACGGATGATCTGCGCGTCTCTCACGGCATCGGCCAGAATAATGGCCTTCTGCCTGTCAGCGTCAGAACGGATGCGCGTTGACTCTTCTTCACCTTCGGAACGGTACTGTTTGGCCTGGCGCTCACGCTCGGCGCGCATGCGGTCAAAGATGGCGCGCAGGTTTTCCTCGGGAAGGTCGGTGCGCTTGATGCGCACGTCGATAACATCTACGCCCAAGCTGCGCATGATGGTTTTTACCTTTTCCGTGACCTCGGTCATAATGGCCGCACGCTGCGTGGAAACGACCTCGGACAGCGTGTAGGCGCCAACCATGGCGCGCAGCTGCGAGTACACCACGTCATCGAGACGGGCCTGCGCTCCCACCATGCTGCGCATGGTGCGGTAAAACTGCAAAGGATCCACAATGCGCCAGCGGGCATAGTTGTCGAGCACAATAGCTTTCTTGTCGACGGTAAAGGCTTCGCGGGAGCTGGCCTCATAGTCAAGCACGCGGGCGTCAAAGTAGACAACCTTCTGGATAAACGGAATCTTGAAGTGCAGACCGGGCTTGTAGACTTCGTCCATGGGCTCGCCGAGCTGCAGCACAATGGCCGTCTCGCGCTGGTTGACCGTGAAAATGGACTGCCAGGCCAGCAGGCCGATGATGCAGAGGACAGTGAACAGGGTAGTCATGGTCTTGCTCATTTACTTCCCTCCCCTGCCTGTCGCAGATGGCGCGCCCGGCGCAGACGGCGCAGTCAGCGAGGGCAGCGGCAGATAGGGCAGAGCCCTCTGTGCGGCCTGACCGTCCATAATGACCTTTTCGTCGGCCTTCTGCAGTATCTCTTCCATGGTTTCATAATAGAGGCGCTGTCTGGTGACCTCTGGAGCCTTCTCGTATTCCACGCGCAGGACGTTGAAACGGCTGGCCGCACCCTCGGCTGTCTGCACGCGGGTAGCAGAGTAGGCCTCGGCCTCGTTGCGGATGGCGGACGCCTGACCGCGGGCCGTAGGCAGAAGCGCATTGCGGTAGGCCTCGGCCTCATTGATGATGCGGCTCTTGTCCTCGCGTGCAGAGGCCACGTCCTTGAAAGCCTCGACAACTTCCTGCGGCGGATGCACGTCCTGCAGCTGCACGGCCAGCACCTGAATTCCAGCCCCGTAACGATCCAGAATAACCTGGAGAAGCTGCGTCGCGTCGCTCTGGATCTGCAGCTTGCCGTCGGTAATGGCGGCATCGATGAGGTTATTGCCTATGACCTCGCGCATGGCCGCCTCGGCTGCGTTATGCACCATGGCGGTAGGGTCGGCCACGTGAAACAGGTACTGAACAGCGTCCTTTATCTTGTACTGCACAGAGAACTGCACATTGACCACGTTTTCATCACCCGTGAGCATGGACGCTTCCTGGGGCATGGTCCTGACCCTGCCCTGCTGGAATGTGGTCGTCTGACCTACGTTCCGGTAGCCGATTTCACTGCGCATGACCTGGGTCACCCTGGGCTTGTAGACAGTCTCTATGGGGATGGGCAGCGCGTAATGCGGGCCTGGACCGGTGCTGCGGTTGTACTTGCCGAAACGCAGCACAACGCCCTCTTCGTCGGGATTGACGATATAAATACCTGATGCCAGCCAGACCAGCAGCACAATGACCAGTATGGCTATCAGACTGTGACCACCGCCGAATTGCGGCACCTTAAACTGAGTCAGACGCGGCCCGTTGCCACGGCCCTGGCCTCCTCCGGCAGGAGTGCGCCATTCGCGCTTCGCTCTATTGCCGTTTTCGTCCTCACCTTCCGGTGGCGGGGGAGGCGTATAGCCTTTCTGTTTGGATCGCTTTTCCTGCAGCTTGTCCCAGTCCCAGTTGTTCAAGACTTGCGGGTTTGCACTCATTATCTTACGGCGCGATGGTTCCCCATATTCGCAAGAAGGGGAGAATGCGCCGCCTCCTTTTTTAATCAGTTGGTCGGACGAACAGACGACGGACGCCGGATATGCGCGGCCTTACCTGCTCTGGCAGCGACATCGCCGGTTCTCTTGCCAATACCAAGGGAGTATGGCAGAGGATGAAACAAAAAGCAAACACGTGCGGACGGCCTGACTGCTTGTTTTCAGCCATGAAGCCAGCCGCACGAAAGCGGCGCGCAGCGCGCCGGCCCCGGAGGATAGCCGCATGCGAATCAAACTGGTTTCCTGGAACGTCAACGGCTTGCGGGCCGTGTCCGCCAAAAAGGAATGGGAATGGTTCAACCCGGAAACAGCCGATATTGTTGCCTTGCAGGAAACCAAGGCCACCCCCGAACAACTTCCTCCGGACATAGCCAACCCAGAAGGATGGCACGGTTATTTTGCTTCGAGCACGGTCAGGAAAGGCTATTCAGGCGTAGCTGTCTTCTGCCGCTCAGAGCCGCTCAGCGTGGAAGTGGAGATGCCCTTTGCCCCCTGGCAGGGAGAGGGCCGCATCCTGCGTCTCGAGTATGAGCACTTTCACTTTGTTAACGGCTACTTTCCCAACGGCGGCGCCGAAATCCTGGACGAAAACGGCAGGCATCAGGGAAAATTCAAGCGTCTGGACTACAAGATGGGTTTTTTCGACGCCTTCTTCGACTGGGTTGAGGAATTGCGCCTTGACAAGCCTGTGGTCGTCTGCGGTGACTTCAACGTCGCCCACTCCCCCCTGGATCTCGCAAGACCGAAGCAGAATGTCCTCAACACGGGCTTCCTGGCCGAGGAGCGCGCCTTTCTGGACAAATTTACTGCAGCCGGCTGGATAGACACGTTCAGACATGTGCACGGCAATGAGGAAGGGGCCTATTCCTGGTGGTCCTACAAATCCAGAGCCAGAGAGAAGAACATAGGCTGGCGCATTGACTATTTCTTCGTGTCCGAAGAGCTCAGGGACAATATTGAGGACGCCTGGATTGAGAAAGACCAGTATGGCTCGGATCACTGCCCGGTAGGACTTGTCCTGAAATTCTGAAGCGCATGTGCTCATCCAAGCTCCTCCTCAGGACAGCGGGCTGCAATACAAAAAAAGAGGACCTCCCCGGTTGCGGAAGCACTCTCGAAAACCCCGGGCCGAAAACTCGCCTCAGGCTGCTCTGGAAAAATTCTTTGGGATTTGCTCCCGGTGAGTGCAACGAACTGGGAAGTCTTTATTCTGAAAAACTTCAGAACCAGCCCTGTGTGCATGCCCCGTGTCCCTCTGGCTGCGCTGAACAGATGATTTTTCTGTATTTCAAGCAGGCCCGGCAGGCCCAAGGGCTTGCACACGAACAACTGGCGTCACATCAGGCACCGGCGCTCTTCCGGGCAGCCAGGTCCTGCTTGAAGCCCGCAGGCACTTCGTAGCCCAGGGACTCGGCCTTGAGCATGGCCTCCTCTGCCTCTGCCATCCTGTCCTGCTCGAACAGCGCCAGGGCCAGATTCTGCCAGCCCGGTGCAAACCCGGGTTCATCCTTGAGCATAGCACGACACCTGGACTCGGCTTCGGCATGTCTGCCCTGCATGAGCAGAGCCACGACTAAACCATTGCGTGCCTGCACAAAGGCGGGATCCCACTTGAGGGCCTTTTCCAGATGCTGCATGGCCTTGTCCGGATCGCGCTTTTGCAGGTGCACAAAGGCGATATTGGCCTCGGCCACTGCAAATTTGGGACGGTACTTGCTGGCGTCGGTATTGTACCTCAGGCACCCCTCAAGATCGCCGCGCTGCATGCAGATGCCGCCAAGCTGCACCATGGCCTCGACCATGTGCGGTGACTCGCGCAAGGCATCGCGGAAGGAGGCCTCGGCTCCCATGAAGTCACGCTTGTGCAGCAGCGCCAGTCCGAGATTGTAGTGATGCGCCGCACACTGCCCTTCTGAGGAGGCTATGGCCTCCTGCAGGTCACGAATGTATTCGTCGATATCGTCGTACTGGTCCTTCATTCCATTATTTCAGCCGCTTCCGCATCGACACGGGGAGCGCTGCCTCCTTGTTGCTGTTAATCGGGTTCCTGCCGGGTCGCCTTATTTGTGCATGGGCTCAATGGTATGCGGCCGCACATGTCCCTCGCGCACAAGCAGATCGAAATACCACAGGCAGAACTCAAATGTCCCGCGCATGGTCTCGTCACGATTGACGATGCCTAGTGCCGCCTGCAGCGCACCACGAGCGTACTCGTTGCTGTAATTTTCTTCCTTTGATGCCATCTGCAGAAACTCACGCACCAGCTGCTGTGTGGTGCGCTGTGTAGTGTCCTGGCGGATGTCCAGAGGATCGTTTGGCTTGGCGTAGGGATCCCAGTTCTCGTAGCCGATTTTGTCGACAAACTTACGCTGACGCGGCTTGAGGCGCTCATACATCGCACGTTTGCTGGCCTCTTCATGCGGGCCCAGCTTTTGCGGCGTGTTGTCGCGGTACATATAGGCGTGGATCTGAGCGAGGAAACTCGGCATGTCTTCTCTCCGCCGGGCAGCGCCGCGCCGGGCAGGGTACTCAGCGTTCCCAGCGTTCCGGCCTGGCCTCCCCGATGCCCAGGAATCTGTCGTCAAATGAGGTGAGCAGAGCCATGGAGACAGGCATATACACTTCATGCAGCTTGTCGAAGCGACTGTGCACAGCCTGTTCTATGGCTTTACTCATATCTCTAAGTGCATCCTGAATCTTGTCAAGCTTCACCGTAGGATACTGACCGCCCCTGGCAAAGCCGGAAATGCCGCAGACATGCCCTTGGCCGGCAATGCTGGTGGGAATGCCATAGGTGCGGCAGGTGATGGGGCGAGCATCATACAGGACACAGCGGTTGTTGTCGTCAAGCAGAGGACAACGCATGCGCAGACCGCCGGCCTCGTGGAAAATGACCGCATCATCCCCGCCCTTCTTGCTTTCCTGAAAAAGCCGTTTCTTAATGCGCGCAAGCTGCCGGTCTGTCTTCTCAGCGCGCTCAAGGAGAGCGGAGCGTTCGGGACCATAGTCAAAGGCTTTGACAAACGCTCTGTTGAGGTACATGGCCTCGACAAGGGACAGATCAAAGAGGGCGTGGCAGCAGTCGCTGCATCCCAAATGGCAGGTGACACAGCCTTCGCACTGCTGGCGAACCTGTTCAAAAGCCTTGTCCACGCTCGAACGCAGCACCTCGTACTGGGTAAATATGGGAGTAAGATCGGGCACCATGATGTCGCCCTCCTCGCACAAGCAATGCCGCCGGACGATTGCTCGCCGGCGGCATTACTGGAAAATAGAAACGCCCTGAGGCGGAAATTACACTTCCTTGATTTCGATGCAGTCCTGCTCGCAGACTTCGACACAGGACTCGCAGCCGAGACACTCCTCGACGTTGGTGGGCTCGGATTTGCCGTCCTTCATCTCATACACGGTAACCGGGCAGACGTCCACGCACTCGCCGCAACCAACGCACTTTTCGCTGTCGACAACAATCTCGTAGGACATGATTTCCTCCAATGGGATTTGAGATCAAGATTTTTTTATACGGATTCCTCCGTACGCCCGGAGTATTCATAAATTCATGATCCCTGTCAAGCAAGCGGGTATATCGTATTGTTATTATTGAAAATGAATACGCATTTCAACGCAGCCTTTCATGTTACATAACATTTTGTTTTTCGCATTTTTTCCTGTCTGGATCAAACGCCCCGACCGCACAGCACGACAATGCAATCCCCCTTTCCAGACACTGCCCAGAGCCGTTCAGCATCTTTTTTCATGCAACCCGGATGCAATACAATTGAAACCGACATTGGGCAGAGTGATTTGGATATTAGAGGACGTCTCAAAACGCACAAGACTGTACATAAAAGCACTGTGTTAAGATG
>CAZJPT010000011.1:0-17193 GCA_964547835.1 uncultured Desulfovibrio sp. | reverse complement strand
TGAGGAACTCATGTTGCAGGATTGCCTCGCTGCGTGAAACTTGGAAACAGGTGCTACCCAAACCATGCCACGGAAATCAAGACCCTTGCCGGAGCTCAGCAGGTACAACATAATAATGTGTTATCACGGAAAACCTGGCCATTGAGGACAGTTTGTGCAAGAAAAGCGTAATGTTGCCTTAGCGCGTTTCCTGGAGAGCCTCGAAAACGACGACGGGCAACGCAACAGCAATCCGACGCCAATCCCGAAGTGTCTGCCGCCGGCACGCTCGACAGGTATCGTTTTTCGTGTCGTCTGACTGCAAAAAGCGAGATCCTGCTGGCCCGCATCTGCCTGAACGGCAGGTTGCAAAGGAGATATGGCAATCTGGATTCTCCATAAATTCGATATTGACTTTCAAAATCTTTTTCGTCACAGTCATTTTCAGTTTATCATTGCGTAAACAGGCTTTGGGCAGGGGTGGCCAGGATTTTTCAGGGGAGGAAGTGCATGGGTCCCAGGCAGATTGTATCCGCGTTGCACACGCTGCTGTCCATCAGGCAGCCGGTTTTTCTCTGGGGCGCCCCCGGAGTGGGCAAGAGTCAGGTGGTGGCGCAGGTGGCAAGACAGCGCGGTCTTGAGCTGCGCGATATCAGGGCTGTCCTGCTGGATCCAGTGGATTTGCGCGGTCTGCCGCGAATCACCGCAGCCGGCGTGGCTGCGTGGTGTCCTCCGGCCTTCCTCCCGGCGGAGAGCGACGACAGCCGTGGGGTGCTTTTTCTCGATGAGCTCAACGCGGCACCACCTCTTGTGCAGGCCGCCTGTTATCAGCTCATTTTAGACAGGGCCATAGGCGAGTACCATCTGCCTGCCGGCTGGACCATTGTGGCAGCCGGCAACCGCGAAAAGGACAGGGCCGTGACGCATCGCATGCCCAGTGCCCTGGCCAACCGCATGGTGCATCTGGAGTTTGACGCTGTTCTGGAAGACTGGCTGAGCTGGGCCGAAACCAGCGGCATCCGCCAGGAGGTGCGTTCCTTTCTGCGCTTCAGGCCGCGCTTTCTGCATGCCTTTGATCCAGCTTCGGCAGACAAGGCCTTCCCCTCGCCCAGATCCTGGGAATTTGTCTCGCTCATCATGGACGCCGGTCCGGATGCAGAGGTGGAATACGATCTTGTCAAGGGTACAGTAGGTCAGCTGGCCGCAGCCGAGTTTATTGGCTACCTCAAGGTCTGGCGCGAGCTGCCGGACGTGCGGGAAATACTTGCCGCCCCTTTGCAGGCAAGCGTTCCCAGCGAGCCTGCGGCGCTCTATGCCCTGTGTGAAGCTCTGGCCACTCTGGCCGACGACAAGACCATCGAGGCTCTGGCCGCCTATTCCCTGCGTCTGCCTGCCGAGTTCGGGGTGCTGCTCATGCGTGACGCCATCATGCGTCAGCCAGAGCTTGCTTCAAGCAAGGCCTTTGCTGCCTGGGCCGAGATCAACGCCGACGTCCTGATTTGAAAGTCTGATCATGACGGAACGCAGGGAAAACGGACAGCGTGACGATGAGGCGCTGCGCATTATGCAGCGGGTCAGGGCGCGCCTTATCATGGAACACCCGTTTTTTGGGGATCTGGCCCTGCGTTTGACGTTCAAAAGGGACGACTCGTGTCGTGACATGTGGACGGACGGACGCACGATGGGCTTCAATCCTCTCTTTGTGACATGTGTCAATGAAGACAGGCTGGCAGGCGCGCAGGCTCATGAGGTGCTGCATCTGGTCTTCAGACATCATCTACGCCGCGGCAGCAGGGACAAGGTTCTTTGGAACAGAGCCTGCGATCTGGCGATCAATGGAATTCTTCTGGACGCAGGCTTTCATCTGCCGGACGGTTTTCTCTATAATGCCGAGTTCAGTGGTCAGAGCGCTGACAGCATCTACGAAACCCTGCTCGCCCGCATCAATGAGGAGGAGCGCAAGGCAGGGCAGCGTCAGGGCAGGGATCGTCCTCAGACAAATGGCGGGGCAAGGCAGGACAGCGGAACCGGACAGAGTCAGGTCAGCCTGGGCGTGTCAGCTCCCAATGACGGACAGGGCATGCCCATGCCTGGCGAGGACAAGGATCGCAGCCGCCAGGAGGGCAGGGGTGTCAAACCCGTGGCCGGACGGCGTCCCTCTGGAAAAAAGAGTGATGAGCCTGCGCCGGTCTTTGACGGCGAAGTGCGTGACATGCCCGAGGCCGGTGACGTCAGGGATGCTGACGCAGCGCGTCGTGAAGCTGAACAGGATGCGGAAATTACCCTGACAAAGGCCATGAACCGGGCCAGGAACATGGGCGTGCTGCCTGCCGGACTGGACAGGGAAACAGCCCATGTCATGCCCGCCAGCCTGGACTGGCGCGAGATTCTGCAGCGCTTCCTGGCTGCCTGCGCAGACAATGACTACACCTGGACAACACCCAACCGCCGTTATCTTTTCCAGGACATCTATTTGCCAATGCGCTGGGAGCAGCGCTTAAAGCACGTGGTAGTGGCCGTGGACAGCTCGGGTTCTGTGGAGACGGCGACCCTTGCGCTCTTTCTTTCGGAACTCGAGCGCTTGCTGGAGTCCTGGGACACGACCCTGACAGTACTCTTTCACGATACCATGGTGCATAAGATCGAGACAGTGTCCCGATTTGATCTGCCTGGCACACTGGTGGCTGTGGGCGGCGGAGGCACGGATTTCAGGCCCGTGCCCGAGGCCGTGGCCGCGGAGGGCATCAGTCCTGCCTGCCTGCTCTGGTTTACGGATCTGCAGTGCAACCGCTTCCCTGATGAGCCTGACTATCCTGTGCTCTGGATCTGCTCAGGCAGTGGCGGGGAAACACCGCCCTTCGGTGAAGTGGTGTATCTCAATCACGAGCAGCCCTGAGTGCAATGGCTGGCCATGCCCGGAACGAGCAGGCATGATCCCTGTTGGAAGCCCGGTTTAAGGTGGTGCCGCTCCCACGCGAAAGGCGTGGTGTGTGTGGCCTGGAGTAATTTCAATGAAAGTGGAATGGACCATCAACAAGGAACGCGGCAATATGCGCCCGGTGCTGAGCTATCGCGTCAGACTTGAGGAGCACGAGAAAGCGCTGGCCCTGCCACAGGTCAGCATACAGTCTACCATACCGCAGCCCGAGGAGCGCAATCAGAAGTACTGCTACCCTGGCGTCATGGAACGAGCCGAGGGCTACAAGCCCACAGCTTTCTACCGTCTGGAAACGCCATCGCACATTGGTCATCCCATGCTGCACTCCATGACTCTGCCCTGGCGTGAAAACAACAGCTATCCCGAGGTCACGCAGTCCTTTGAGATGCTGCGTGATGCCCTTGAGGCCGAGATACGCAGGGCATGCGAGAGCAAGCCCATGAAGGAGTCCGGCTGTGTGCAGGCCACGACACAGAGCAAGCAAAGGCTGGCGCCGGGCGTGGCAGCGCAGCGTTTTCTGCGCCTTGTGCAGAATCAGTCCTGAATCTCCATATCAGGGGATGTCCTACTCTTGCGTCCTTTCCTTGAAATGGCTAAGCCCTTTGTACGGCGCGTCTCGCGGAGAAGAGACGGCAGGGGAGGCTTTGTCAGCAAGTGAAAACGTATGAGATGGCAAACGGTGCGCATGCCGGCAGGAGCTTGACATGCGCTGGGTAACGCATCAGGTGGGCGCTCTGGCCGCAGCGTTCTGGCTGCAGCTGCCGCCAGCAGGTTTGGTGGCTGCGTGGTTTGGAGGCATTTTGCCAGACGTCTTTGATCAGAAGCTGGCGGGCCTTTACAAGAACAGGCAGCAGGGATTTAACCGCGTGCACAGAGGGTTTACGCACTGGCCCGGACTCTGGCTTGCGGGCCTGTTCGCGGCTCTTGTGCTGCTGCCTCCGGAGGGGAGCTTTTTGTCGAGACCCGTGTGCGCAGGCCTCACTCTGGGCGGTTTGTCACACGTTGTGCTGGACATGCTGACTGTGCAGGGCGTGCCGCTCCTGCCCTTCAGCAGAAAGAAGCGCTTTTCTCTCAAGCTCTGCAAGACAGGCGGCGCAGGCGAATACGCTTTTTTAGGTACCATGCTGGTGTCCATGTGGTTTTTTTTGCGCGACAACATCATGGAAACTTTGAAAAGTGTTCTTCATGTTCTCGGCGGCGCCTGATGCCGCACACCGCCTTCCCTGGACACGGTTTCAGCGCAGCGTGAGCTTGTAGACAGCGTCCGCGCTCCAGCCCATGACCCTTTCCTGGACGGCCCGGGCAAGACTTCGAGGCTTGAGGGAGGCGTTTTCCTTCTTCAGTTCGGCAAGAAGGCGCATAACTTCTTCTTCCGGCGTTCTGATCTCCTTCTTCGGCGGTCCGAGCAGCACGGTCACCTCGCCCAGAAGATCGTCCGGCAGAGCATCTGCCTGTTCCAGTCTGAAGGGGATGAATTCCTCGTGTATCTTGGTGAGCTCACGACAGACGACGCCTTGACGGGGACCGAGCAGTGGCAGCGCCTCGGCCAGCACATGGCGCAGTCTATCCTTGCGTTCAAAGAAGACAAGGGTTGTGGGTACGCTGGCAAATGTGGCGAACAGCCTGGCGCGGCTGCCAGCATCACGGGGCAGGAAGCCCAGAAAGGTATAGGGCAGGGGCGGTACGCCGGCGGCGCTCAAGGCTGCCACCGGAGCGGATGGGCCTGGCACGGGATGCACGGCAATACCCAGACGCCGGCATGAACAGACCAGACGAAAGCCAGGATCAGCCATGAGCGGGGTGCCTGCGTCCGAGACCAGAGCTATGGATGCACCTGCGCGCAGCATATCCAGTATAACGGGCTCCTTTTCGCGCTCATTGTGGTCGTGAAAACTCACGGCCTTTTTAACGCGCAGGTTCAGATCACGCGTCAGGGCAAAAAGCCGGCGCGTATCTTCAGCAAGGACCAGATCGCACCCTTCGAGCACGCGGCGTGCTCGTGGCGTGAAGTCGTCCCTGTTGCCGATAGGGGTGGCCACGATGAAGAGGCGTCCGTGTTCACCTGGAAAATCCCGGGACAGGGCATCGGCAGCGTGTGGGCCTTCCTGTCTCGCTTCTTCTGTCAGTATGCGGTTGTTTTCGTCCATGGCAGTGTCCCGCCTGTTCGGCCACATATCTGGCGGCGCGGACCAGGTCGTAGCGGCAGCCGGCAGATCTGGCTCCGTCTGTTAGCGTGTCGCTTTGCTGGAGCAGAGGGAGGCAGAGCAGATGTCTGCAGGCATGGCTTCTGTCCCCGGGCTCTGTGTTTTCACCGCTGCCGCAGGTACAACGCCACGGAAGCTTAGTCTGTGCATCGGGCAGGGCCCATATTCACGCAAGGCGCGCAGGTGGGCGGCAGTGCCATAGCCTTTGTGGATGTCAAAACCGTAATTCGGCCAGCGCCTGGCAAGGGCTGTCATCAGGTGATCACGCCAGACCTTGGCTATGATGGAGGCCGCGGAAATGGCAGGTACGATTGCATCGCCGCCGACAAGGCAGCGCTGCCTGAAGCCTGTGGCCGCAAGAGCCCTTTCGGGAGGATCCGCGGGCTTTGTCAGAGCAGACAGCGCGGGAAGGAGAACACGGGCGAGCACGTCGCTGGGAATAACGTGATTGCCGTCTATCAGCGCAAGTTCCGGCAGGCGTGGCATAGTGCCGTGATTGCGGCCGTGCACCCGGGCAAGACTGAGCAGGGCTTTTGCCATGGCCTCATAGGTAGCCTGCAAAATATTAATGGCGTCGATACGTCCTGGCCAGACGATGCCAAGGCCGAAGCCTAAAGCCTGGGCGCGTATTTGCTGCGCCAGAATCTCGCGTTTGCCGGGGCTGAGCTTTTTGCTGTCATCAAGGCCCGGGAGGTGCCAGTTATCCGGCAGACTCACGGCACAGGCGACTACTGGTCCGGCCAGACAGCCGCGGCCTGCCTCGTCAATGCCGCAGCATTGCCACCCAGTACAGACGGGCGTGACTGGCTGCGGGCTCAGGCCTGGCAGGACGAGGGGGCTGTGCTTTGTGTCAAAGCGTTTTCCCTTGGCCATGAGACGCTCCTTCCAAAAGAAACAAGCCAGTCTCAGTTGTCTGAAACCGGCTTGTTCGGTGAATCTCCTGATTCCCCGGGGAATGGCATATCATTGACAGCTCTCTGCGCCTGACGGCCCGTGGGGCGAGCTTCATTAACTGCCGCACCTCTGGCTTTCGCCACGCAGGATCCTGCAAAATGCCCGCAAGCGTGGAGTATGCTGTCTGGACATGCCCTGCAGCGCACAGCTGGCCAGCGCAAGGAGAAGAACACCTCCAGGACGCATGGCGTCCTGTTGCTGCAGCAAGGGGCGTTACGCGCCCTTCTGGTAATTGTTGCGGGGCTTGATGCGGGCGGCCTTGCCTTTGAGCTGACGGAGGTAGTACAGGCGGCTGCGGCGCACGAGACCGCGGTTGACTACGTCGATGTGGTCGATGAAGGGGGAGTTCATCGGGAAAATACGTTCGACGCCGACGCCTTCGGAGATTTTGCGAACAGTAAAGGTAGCGCCGGTAGTGCCGCGGTGAATACGGATAACGCTGCCCTGGAAGACCTGGAGGCGCTGCTTCTCGCCCTCGATGATGCGCAGGTGCACCTTGACGGTGTCACCGGAACGGAAGGACGGCAAGTCCGTACGCAGGTTTTCGCTTTCAATTTTGCGAATGATGTCCATTGTGGGTGTGCTCCTGTACATGGCGTCATGACGCCGGAAATTTTTCGGATCGTGTCCCGAATCGCAGCATGCGTCTGTCTGGTAATCCCTGGCAGGACAGGTTCAGAGCCGGTACAGCGTGCGGGCATTTTCGCCACAGCGCCGCCACAGCTCTTCCGGATCCACGCCACGGCAGGCAGCCATGACGCGGACGGTGAAGACCGTAAACGCGGGCTCATTGCGCTTGCCGCGCCAGGGGTCCGGCGAAAGATACGGGCAGTCCGTCTCCAGGAGAAGACGGTTGTCCGGAATCAGCGGCAGTGCCTCCCGGGTCCGGGGATTGTTCTTGAACGTTACAGTGCCGGGAATGGAGACATACCAGTCATGGGCGACAATGCGTTCAGCAAGGGCTCTGTCAGCTCCGAAACAATGCCAGACGAGTGGATAGCCCGAAAATCCCTCTTTTTCAAGAATGGAAAGGGTCATTTCCTCTGCATCACGGCAATGGATCGCAATGGGCATGTCCAGTTCCCTGGCCAGATGCAGCTGGGCGATAAAAGGCCCGGTCTGCTGTTCGGGAGTTGCACCACCGGGTTCGGTACGCGAAAAATCGAGCCCTATTTCCCCGATGGCGCGGATGCGCTTGTTTTGCGTGACATGCCTGCGGATGGCAGCCAGCGTCTCATCACAGAAACCAGCTGCGTCGTCGGGATGAACACCGAGCAGGAAGAAGACTTCCGGGTGGTCGTCGAAAATGCGGCAGTCCTCAGAAAAGGTCTGAGGGTGGAGAAAGACGTTGCCAATATGTGCCAGTCCGCAACGTGACGCTCTGGCCAGAACATCTTCCCTGTCAGCGTCAAAGGCATGGCTGTCGAGATGCGCGTGCGAGTCAACGCCAAAAGGCGGAAGGCTGACTGTTTCTGGATCGGTGCGTACGATGTGTTTTCTGGACATGGGCCATCTCCCCCGGACCTCCCCATACAGAGCACAATGCCGCGGGAAGGCAGGCAAGGTGAAAAACTTTGCTTTGTTTCACTTTCAGTGTCAAGAGCTTTTTTTCGTACTTTGTACGAAAAAGTAGCTGTGTTTGCAGGATCCTTGCAGATCTATGGCATGTCTGCTAGTGTGCCACAGTGGAAAACGCGGGACCGCAGCCCTTATCATTGGTGCAGGAAAGAGTGGCGGCACCTGTGGAAATTTGTGTATCTCCCGGAGATAAAGCGAGATGTGTTATGCAGCTGAGTAAATATCGTAAAAGTATACTTGTCACCGGTGGGTCAGGTTTCCTCGGAGCCCATCTGTGTAAACGACTCCTGGACGAAGGGCACGAGGTCGTGTGCGTAGACAACTTCTTTTCGAGCTCAAGGTCCAATGTGCTTGATCTGCTGGACAATCCCAATTTCGAGCTCATCCGGCACGACATCACCCTCCCGCTCTGCGTTGAAGTGCAGGAAATATACAATCTGGCCTGCCCGGCCTCACCTGTACATTACCAGCACGATCCGGTGAAGACTATTAAGACCTGTGTCAACGGAGCCACCAACATGCTTGAACTCGCTAGGTGTACGGGGGCGCGCATCTTTCAGGCGTCTACCAGCGAGGTGTACGGTGATCCCGAGGTGCATCCGCAGCGTGAGGAATACTGGGGACACGTCAATCCCATAGGTATCCGTTCCTGCTACGACGAGGGCAAGCGCTGCGCCGAGGCGCTCTTCTTCTCATACTACCGTCAGAACAGGCTGCCCATCAAGGTTGGCCGTATCTTCAATACCTACGGCCCCAAGATGCATCCCCATGACGGCCGTGTGGTTTCCAACTTCATTATTCAGGCGCTGCTTGACAGGCCCATTACCATCTATGGTGACGGCAGTCAGACTCGCTCCTTCTGTTATGTAGATGATCTCATTGAGTGCATGGTGCGCTTCATGGCGTCTCCGGACGATTTCACCGGCCCCATGAACATGGGCAATCCTGGAGAATTCACCATCCGCGAGCTGGCCGGGAAGGTCATTGACCTCACCGGAAGCTCCTCGAAAATCATCACAGAGCCTCTGCCAGGAGACGATCCAAAACAACGTCGTCCCGACATCACGCTTGCCACAGAAAAACTCGGCTGGACCCCTGTCGTGAAATTAGAGGACGGTCTGCGCAGAACCATTGAGTACTTCGATGGCCTGCTTCAGTCTGGCTGGGCGCCAGTATAGAAGTGCGTCCACAACGCTTCGCTCTGACGGAGAGGCCATGGGATGAAAAGCAGAAGCAATGGGCTGTGCAAGCCGTTGCCGTATGTAACCGCCTCTTGACCAGTCATGCAGTACACGCCTTGAAGTTCACAGGCTTGCTTTGAATGCAGCCGGGCTTTGCATGTCATGGCTGGGAGAGCGGCAGAAGGCGCAGCTTGCGCAAATGAACAGACGGTCCGTTGTCAAGCAACGGACCGTCTTTGAATCTGCGTGTGTCTGTGATGTCGTTTAGCGTTTTTCACCCACGGGGGTCATGGAAAAACGATAGATTTCGTGGATTTCTTCCTTGTAGCCGGGGTAGAGGCCCTTGTTCATGCCAAGTACGATCTGGGCGCCGCGATTCATGTGGACGAGCAGATCGCCGGTGGACGGATCAACACACAGCCCCTCGATTTCGCCCTGGCGTATAGCTTCGTCAAAGCTTTTTTCCATGATGACGTGAGCGCTGGTGGCCGAGGAGATGTCAATGCGGTAGAGGTGATCTGGTTCATTTTCGTCGGCTGTGCCGTCGTCGGCAGTCATGAACAGGGAGCCGTCATAGTAGAAGACGCCCTGCACCCACTGTGGCACGGGCTGCAGATGCACCTTGCGCAGATAGTTGCCTTTAATGTCGTACTCATAGAGGTAGCGGCCGCTTTCCTCGCCGACCCAGGAGCACATCCACACCGTCTTCTTCACAGGATCAACAGTGATACCACTTACTTCCTGCTGTCCGGAGGCAGGCTCGAACTTGAAGGTGCGCTTGAACTGCAGTGTGTCTGCGTCATGAATGGCAATCTGAATGTCCTTGCCCACGCCGTCTACGAAGACCTCGGCGCCCACATAGATTTCACCGTTGTAGACATCGATGTCACCGATATGATTGGAGGGGATCTCATAGCCCTTGAAGGGATCCAGGTTCTCGGCAACAAGATTGCCCTGCATGTCGTACTTGTACAGCGCCTTGCTGCAGCTCACATAGATGTACGTGCCATCGCAGGCCACACCCTGACGACCGGCGACGGGCATGACGCTTTTGAGTTTGTACTCGTATTTGGCACCTGGCAGGGGTTTCGCGTCTACTTTGGGCGCAAGAACAGCCAGAGCACAGAACATGACAGTAAGCACAAAAAGTTTCTTCATCGTAAACCTCCTGATCATGCGGAACTTCCGGTTATGGAAGGATAATGATTCATATCTGTGCCGCGGGCGATGACCGTTTTTGAGAGTCAGCAGGGATGAATGCCAGACACAAGGACGCCGCTGCGGCAAGTATATTATGTGGACAGGCAGGATGACGGAAAGTGTCATGTTGGTTACAAAAGCAGGGAAAAGCAGCGTGTTTCACAGCTCAGCTCTCTGATACAGCCATGTTTCCCATCTGCGATTTCCAGATTTTCCCGGGGACCTGAGTGTAATCACTGTAACATGATTTCCCTGAGGAACGCCACCCTCTCCCGGCAAGCTTCCAAGGCCCATAAAAAAGTATTTGCTTTCAAACAGATATGGTTGACGGAAGTGAACTTGCCAGGAAGCCGTTGCCCCAATGGCTCGAACGCTGACGCTGTCAGGGCAGATGTCTTTTGGAAGGAAAGGGGCGCTAGGGGAAGTCGATGTGCACATGAGGGAGTGCCAAATTGCATGATTTCAGAACCCGCACGCCTGCGATGAGTGCAGTGAGCTGGTGCAAGCGGAAAGCCGGGCTGCATGAAGCGTGGCACAGATACAAATTTCTGTCAGGGTCATTCAATCTGCACGCAGAGCTGTTTCTGGCCCGGATGCGTTCCATCCTGAGCACACGTCCACCCAGCCCCTGGCCCCGGAAAAACGTTCCAGCTCTTCCAGGGTCAGCTCTATGGCCGAGCTGGAACTGCCGCAGGCCGGAAATACAGTCTCGAAGCGTCTGAGCGACTCGTCAAGCCAGATTTCCACACCAGGCTTGACGCCGAAGGGACAGACGCCTCCTACTGCGTGTCCCACAAAGTCCAGGGCCTCATCGGGCGAGAGCATTTTAGCCTTTTTTTGAAAACGGGCGCGGAACAGCTTGTTGTCCACGCGGGCGTCACCGGCTGCCACGACAAGCACGATGCGTTCCGGAAGCTTGTAAGACAGCGTCTTGGCGATACGGCACGGCTCTACGCCAAGGGCCGAGGCTGCCAGGGCCACAGTAGCAGTTGATGCATCAAACTCGATGATGCGCTGGTCCGCGCCAAAAGCAGCCAGCGCGGCCCGGGCTTTTTCCAGTGACATGCTCTCCTCCTACGTCAGACGACGCACACGTCGCCCCGCGTCTATGTCCGCCGGCGTCAGGCGGGATACGGCATCCAGCAGCCGTACCTTAAAGGTTCCTGTTCCTTCGTGTTCGTCCAGGGATTCTTCTGCCTTTTCGCCAGCTATGCCCATGGCGGTCATGGCTGTGAGCGCTGCGAGCAAGGGCTCCCCTGGACTGGCTCCCGCACAGGAGCCGGTGACGGCAGCGGCCATGCAGCCGGCTCCGGAAATGCGCTCCATCCACGGACTGCCATTGTTTACAGCATAGGCTCTGTCTGCGTCGGCCACAATGTCCGCAGGCCCGCTAATGACAACCACGCAGTCCTGACGTCTGGCCAGGAGCATGGCCAGACGCACGTGGGCGTCGATATTGGACGCATCCGTGAGATCGCCCTCGCGGGTGTCTACGCCCCTGGCAGCACCGCTGCCTTCTGCGAGCCAGCGTATTTCAGAGATGTTGCCCTTGATGATATCAGGACGCACGTCACGCAGCAGATGATGCAGCGTGTCGTTTCTGATGTCCGAGACGCCGGCACCTACCGGGTCCAGAACAACAGGCAGGCCTGCCAGTCTGGCAGTGATGCCAGCCAGACGCATACTCAGTGCCGAGCGCGGGCAGACGGTGCCTGTATTAAGCACCAGAGCCTGACTGATGCTCGTTACCTGAGAGGCCTCTTCCGGTGCGTCAGTCATGATGGGTGAGGCGCCGCAGGCCAGAGTTATATTGGCGCAGTCGTTGATGATGACAATATTGGTGATGAAGTGTGTGAGCGGTCTGACGTCCTTTACGGCCTGCCATATCCGGGCCAGGGAGGGAATGTCCCCGGGAGAGACGGGCAGCTTCTTTGCAAAGTTTTCAATGCAGCCCAGTATGGTGCGCAACACTTCGTCCATGGTCATCTGCGAGGTGTCGATACACAAGGCGTCCTCGGCCGGGCGCAGTGGTGCTACCGGGCGGTTGCGATCGCGCTCGTCACGGCTGCGAATCTGCTTTTCAAGCTCTGCCAGGGCCACGGTGCGCCCCATGGCCTTGAGGTCGTTCATGCGGCGCAGGGCACGCACTTTGGGCGAGGCGTCCAGAAAGAATTTGAAGCGGGCGTCGGGGAAGATCACCGTGCCCATGTCACGCCCCTCGACGACCAGAGAGCTGGAGGCCCCGAGAGCACGCTGTGCCTCCTTAAGGATTTCCCGCACCACAGGAATGAGTGCCAGGCGCGAAGCCAGCTGCCCCACTTCCTCAGTGCGAATTTCTTCACCGACAGGTTTGCCACAGCACAGAAGACGTGTTCCGGATCCGCTTCCAGAAAGCGTGAAGGGCAGCTTCCGGGCTCTGGCGCGGATCTCGCCCTCACTCATGCTGTCAGCTCCGTCGCCAAGACGCAGGGCCAGTGTGCGGAACATGGCTCCTGTGTCCAGGTAGCAGATGCCAAGGGCGTCAGCGACCCTGCGGGCCATGGTTGTCTTGCCAACGCCGGCCGGCCCATCGACAGTAACAATGAACCTGCTGTCCATTAGTCCCCCAGAATAGCGTGCATGGCATCTATGAATGCGGTGTTTTCACTGGCGTTGCCAACACTGACACGGATCTTGTCAGGCTGGCCGTAGCTGCCCAGGGGACGCACGATAATTCCTCTGGTCAGGAGTTTTTCATTGAGCTCAGGGGCAGGACAGCTGCGCGGGGGCTGGAACATGACAAAATTGGCATGGCTCGGCCAGACCTTGCAGCCAAGTTTGCTGAGCGCAGCTTCAAGCTGACGGCGTCCTCCGCGTACGGTTTTAAGGGTTTCCTCCCGGAAGGGCCTGTCCTCCAGAGCGGCTATCACGGCATCCTCAGCCAGAATGTTCACTGAGAAGGGCAGACGGGCTCTCCAGTAGTATGCCGCCAGTTCGGCCGGCAGGAAGCCGGCTCCGATACGCAGGCCAGCCAGTCCGTAACTCTTGGAGAAGGTGCGGATGACACCGGCGTTGGCAGGCAGATCGCCGCGCTTGAAGAGCGACCAGTCTTTTTCCGTCTCGAATTCATCAGGGGCGAAATCCATATAGGCTTCGTCGATGACCAGCAGGCAGTCCTTTGGCAGATGCTCGGCCAGAGTCTTCACCTCGTCGGGACGGGGGCAGTAGCCGGATGGGTTGTCAGGCGTGGTCACGAAGACAAGACGTGTGCCGCTGTCCACACAAGAGAGCAGCCGCTCGAAGTCAAAGGAAAAATCCTCACTGACGGGCACTCTGCGTACTTCCACCCCCTGTATTGCGGCCTGGATGGGATAGAGCGAGAAGCAGGGCTCGAAGCAGACGACGTTGTCTTTCCCCGGAGTGGCCAGGATGCGCACAAGCATATCAATAATTTCGTCGGAGCCGTTGCCTGTAACAATACGTGAAGCAGGCGCCTTCCAATGTTCTGCGAGAACGTGCACAAGGCGCGGGTTGCCTCCGGCGGGATAGCGAAAAGCAGATCCGGCGTGCCGGACTATGGCCTGCTGCACCAATCTTGATGTTCCCAGCGGGTTTTCGTTGCTGGCCATCTTGATGACGTTTTCGACGCCGTAACGCTCGCGTATCTCATCAATGGAACGCCCTGGAACGTATGGGTCCAAGGCGCGTATTTCCGGTCGAACAACACTTTCAAACATCGTGACTCCCTGTATCGTGAGAAAAAAACGGCCGGCCAACGGGGAGGAACACACGCGATCCCGCCGTCGGCCGACCCTTGATATAATGCCGTGAACCGTTTGGCCATTTATGCCTTATCGCTGCCCTGCCCGCCTTCCGGACGCAGGGTCAGAACAGGAATGGTGGACTTGTGGACGACCTTTTCCGCCACGGATCCGAAAAGAAAGCGGTCAAGTCCCGTACGTCCGTGCGTGCGCATGAGAATAAGATCGCAGTTCTCCGCGACAGCGGTATTAATGATTTCTTCTGAGGCGTAGCCTGCCACAACGCGCCCTTCGGCTTCCACATCTGTAAAGTTGCGTTTGACGAATTCGTCCATCTTCACCTGAGCCGTCATCGTGATTTCCTCGACGAAGTGGGAGATGGTCTGCGGCTGCACCTGGAAACCTACATACTGTTGCAGCGTTGGCGCCGTGTACAGCACGAGAACCCTGGCGTTCATATGCCGGGCCATTGTGTTGGCATACTGCGCAAGAGCTGTGCAGTCCTCGGCCAGGTCAACAGCGCACAAGATTTTGGAGATGTCCATTGTGTTCTCCCTTGGCAACTCTCCACGCCTGCAGGCGGGGGATTCTCGCTTCACTCATTGCAGCCCCTTTGGAACGCGCCTCGGAAGGTCTTGCACAATGTCCACGAGCGCAGATTATGGTGTTTGGACATGTCCTGTCCTGCACCGTATATCTGTCTTGCATTTTATGCGAACAACTATCCAGACGCAAATACAATAACATCACAGAACGGCTTGTTTCTCCATTGCTGCAGCAAGTGAGCTTTGCGCCGCTTTTTGGTAACCGCTGGAGATAATATGCCTGACTGGTCACCCAATGATGAACACAGTCCTCAAGCCTGGTCCCTCTCAAGATATGCATGGAGGACAAGCCCGATCCTGCGTTCTTCAGCGCCGGACACGCCGCGGTGTTTCTGAGAGGGCCGCAAGCCGTGACACTGTCCGGGACACTACGTCAAAAACAGTGCTGCTCATTCAGCGTCTGTCCGTTTTCCAATGAGATGCTGTCTTAGAGGGGAACAATGTCCATCAGCATCTGCGACGAAGCTCGGCGTTGTTTTGTCGGCCCCATCGTCGCACCTGCTCAGAAATATTCTGTCAAGGTACGATAGTTCTGTTGATTTTTAGCCGATGTCTTACAAGACGTCAATGAGACGATTACGGCCTCATAGTGGCGTGAGACAGTGCATGACGCTTTAAAACAGCGATCATTTCTTGACCGGCAAGGACATATGAGACTATAGATGTCAGATTATCAAACGCGGCGTAAAACCTCTTGCTTCAGCGATGGGAGCAGGCTCTGCTCTCACGCAGGCTGGACATCAGAACAGGGCAGGGTATGCTCGAAGCGACGCTCGTGGATATCGTGCAAGACCTTCGCAGGCGCATGAGGCTGTGATGGAAGAGACGAGAATCCTCCGTCTTCCGGGGCGGGAAGCGTCAAATAACACCTCTTAAGGGTTTTGCTTTGAGGTCATGACCTGTTCGTCCCTGCTTTCCCCCGCGACCGCTGTGGAAAAATTCTTCATGACTGCGGACGTTTTCTTCCCTTCATGAAGGATTCTGACGACGCAAGGCACCCTGCCGGTCTCGAGCCCGCCTTTATGTTGAATAAGGGCATCAGGCCCGTACGCGAAAGCGACCGTGCGGAATGATCGTCCGCAAGCCCCCGGAAGGACGCACTAAGATTTTCTGACGCGCCTTGAGCGGGATAAGGCTCGCCCAGGGCACGCCCAGTATTCAAAGCCCCCCGGCCACAACCGGGGAATGAAGGAGAGTGACCAGGCAATGGCAAATCAAAACGACAAGAGCATGGACAATGAGAGCGCCGGCAACATTGTCGTCATCACCACGAATGGGCCGCAGATCCCCCGTCCCAAGGGCAAGAAGTTAATCTCGGCCTGGTCCATTTCCCTCGTAGGCGCCATTTGCACGGTTATCGTGCTGTGTACCCTTTGGCCTGAACCCTATCTCGATGTGCTGTTCTTTCTTCCGGACGGTATCCTGGTGACCTTTAAGGTAACCCTGCTTGCCATCTGCTGCGCTGTTCCTCTGGGTCTGCTCACGGGACTCGGGCGTATATCCAGCAATCCTGTCATCAATCTTGGTGCCTCCACCTATGTCGAGATAATCCGCGGTATCCCCCTGCTCGTGCAGATATTCTATATCTACTACGCCCTTTCCAAATTCCTGCAGGTGTCCAGTCTCACGAGCGCGGTCGTAGCCATTTCCTTCTGCTACGGCGCCTATATGGGCGAAGTGTTCAGGGCTGGCATCATGGCCATTCCCAAGGGACAGGTCGAGGCTGCCAGATCCCTGGGCTTCAATCGTTTTCAGACTATGTTCTATGTGGTTTTGCCGCAGGCCTGGCGCACTATACTGCCTCCCGTGGGCAATGAGTGCATTGCCATGCTCAAGGACACTTCCCTGGTTTCGGTTATGGCCATGCCGGATCTCATGCAGCGCGGGCGAAGCTTCGCTGCCAAGACGTATCTTTATTTTGAGACCTATACCATCGTAGCCCTGGTCTACCTCATCATAACACTGCTCCTCTCCAAGTGCGTGTCCCTCATGGAAGCGAGGCTGAACTACTATGACAGAAGAAAATAACGTTCCGGATTCCGAGCCTATCATAGAAATACGGCACGTCTGGAAGTTCTACGGCGCGCTCTCGGCCCTGCAGGACATCAATCTGACAGTCCAGCCCAAGGAGCGCGTTGTGATTATCGGACCTTCCGGCTCCGGCAAATCAACACTCCTGCGCTCGATCAACCGCCTGGAAACCATAGACAAGGGATACATTGCTATCCGGGGGCAGGACATCTCCCATTGCCGCGACTACGAGCTCAACAGACTGCGTCGCAACGTCGGCATGGTTTTTCAGCAGTTTAATCTCTTTCCCCACAAGACCGTTCTGCAGAACCTCACCATGGCGCCAAGACTTCTGTTGGGGCTTTCCAGGCATGACGCCGAGGAGAGGGGGCTGCAGCTTCTGCAAAAAGTGCATATTTCGGACAAGGCTGCGGTCTACCCGTCCATGCTCTCGGGCGGCCAGCAGCAGCGTGTAGCCATAGCCAGAGCCCTTGCCATGCAGCCGGAAATCATGCTCTTCGACGAGCCGACCTCAGCCCTGGATCCGGAAATGGTGGGCGAGGTGCTCGATGTTATGGTGGAGCTTGCAGAAGAAGGCATGACCATGTGCGTGGTGACTCACGAAATGAGCTTCGCTCGCATGGTGGCTGACAGAGTGATATTCATGGATAATGGACAAATCATTGAACAGGGTACGCCGGAGCGTATTTTTCAGGCGCCGCGTCACCCGCGATTGCGGCAGTTCCTCGAACAAATCCTGTAGATGCTGTGTCAAGGTGTGAGAGTCCGGGCAGACGCTGCGGC
>CAZJPT010000010.1:0-17745 GCA_964547835.1 uncultured Desulfovibrio sp. | reverse complement strand
TTTCTGAGCAGATTGGCTGCATCAACCAGGTAACCATTTGGAACTACAAAAAAATGTGAGAACGCCCTCAACGAGGAAGTTCTCCCAAGATACCCAGGCCGAAGATTCACTCAGGCTACAGCTGGATATTGGTCAGGTTTTGGCTTTCGGTGATTGCAGCGGATTGGGAAGTCTTTATTTGAGTGACCGGCGTTCCCGTTTGGCGAAAATTTAGGGATCAAAAAACATTTGCTTTTTGCAACAATCTGACACAAATTCTGCTCATCCTGTATACGTCATGAGGGGAATCCCACAACGTTTTCTCCAGAGGAACAGTATGACAAATCAGACTTTTCTGGATATTGACACAACCATCGATCAGCTTGGCCCCTGCAAGATAGTTTCTCCGCTCCATTACAGCGTGTGGGCAGACGACAAGAAAACATCCATCATTATTGATAATGAGCTGTGCGCGAGCATTCCAGAGCCATTCATGCTCGATTTCGATACTGCCGGACCACGCAGGCACATCTATTTTGATCCCTTCAGGTCCAAAGCGGCCATAGTCACCTGCGGCGGTCTGTGCCCCGGGCTCAACGATGTGATCCGTGCCATCGTCATGGAAGCCCATCACGGCTACAAGATGGCCGGCACCCTGGGCATACGCTACGGCCTCGAGGGCTTCATTCCCAAATATAAGTACCGCTACAGGGAATTGACGCCGGACAGCGTGCGGGACATCCACATGTTTGGCGGCACCACACTTGGTTCGTCACGCGGTCCGCAGTCGCCCCTGGAAATCGTGGACAGCCTTGAGCGCAGCAACATCTGCATGCTCTTCATCATCGGCGGTGATGGCACCATGCGCGCCGGGCAGGCCATCTACAACGAAATCAAACAGCGGAACATGAAAATCTCCGTGGTGGGCATTCCCAAGACCATTGACAACGACATCAACTTCATTCCCCAGTCCTTTGGCTATGAAACTGCAGTCTCCAAGGCCACCGAAGCCATTCAGTGTGCCCATACCGAATCCAGGGGAACACCCTACGGCATTGGCATCGTCAAGCTCATGGGGCGTGAGTCGGGCTTCATTGCCGCCCGCTCCACTCTGGCCATGAAGGAGGTCAACTTCGTCCTCATTCCCGAGGCGCCCTTTGTCATGGATGGCGAAGGCGGTCTTCTGCCTGCGATTGAAGATCGGCTGCGCACACGCGGCCACTGCGTCATCGTCGTAGCCGAGGGTGCCGGACAGCATCTGCTGCCCAGCGCTGAGGGCAAGGATGCCTCCGGCAACAGGATTCTGGGCGACATAGGCGCCTTCCTCAAAAACAGCATCAAAGAATACTTCAAGGACAAGGATATCTCTCCCAGTATCAAATACATTGATCCAAGCTACATCATCCGCTCTGTACCGGCCATGCCCAATGACAAGGTGTACTGCGGCTTCCTCGGTCAGTACGCCGTGCACGCCGCCATGGCAGGCCGCACCGGCCTTGTTATCGGCAAAATCCAGAGCCGCTACGTCCACCTGCCCCTGGAACTTGTGACCAGGGAGCGCCGCCGTCTGAGCATATCCTCGGAGTTATGGCGCGCAGTACTTGAATCTACGGGCCAGGGCATGCTCAAGGGCATGCAGCCAGGATCTGTGTAACGTTTTCCCATGTCTTGCGGGGCGGCGCATCCTGCCCCTTTTCTCGCCCGGCATCAGCCTCCGTCCACGGACCTGATGCCGGGTTGTTTGTTGGTATGCACAGCAAAGGGAACGATGCACTGCCATGTTTCGGGCGCCTGCTCAGGACGCAGACGCACATCGAACTCATCTGTTTCGGTACTCGCCATCCGCCCATGGCTTTGGCGATGCTATCGGCCAGGCGATGCCATAAGCCCTGTCGCTTGACACCTATGCATCGCCAGCTTTGACGGTCTGTGCCCGATGAGCACTCGACCGTGCCACATTTGGGATTTGCAACATCACACCGTGAGAAGCCAGCTTTTCGTGGCGCACCATGTTTCATTTTAAAAACAAACCAGAACAGGATCCGGACCATTAGCCTGAGAGCAGCTGCTCAAGACCTGTCTTTCTCGCATAACTGGCCTTATGCAGCTGTAATGGTACACTTGCCATCTCTCAGCGCCGGGCATAGTATCGCCTGCAAAGTCAGATATTTTCTATATCGTATGCAACATGCACACAGTGCCTGTCATCTCCCCCTTCAACACCAGACAGCAAGGTTGTCCATGAAGTCCTCCTGCTCTCCTGCCGCCAGGGCAGAAATCCAAGCCATATCCATTGTTACGGCCCTGTGCCTCGTAGGTGATTCCTTTCTCTATGTGGCCCTTCCCCTGCACTGGCAGGAAGCCGGCCTTGGCTCCCTCTATGAAGTAGGTATCATCCTCGCCGTCAACAGACTGGTGCGCATCCCCTTAAACCCCATCATCACTCTGTTCTACGGCAGATTTTCCTGCTGGACAGGCATTCTGCTGGCCACCCTGCTGGCCATCGCCTCCACCGCGGGCTACGGCCTCGGGCAGGGCCTTGTCTTCTGGATAGGCATGCGTTTTCTCTGGGGCCTTTCCTGGACGCTGTTGCGCCTGGGCACACTCTATTCCATCATCAGAGTGAGCACGCCCTCAACACTTGGCTATCTCACCGGCATGAACAACGGCCTCTACCGCCTGGGAAGTCTCTGCGGCATGCTGCTGGGCGGCATTTTGTCAGACACTTTCGGATTACAGATCACAGCCCTTTTCTTTGCCTGTGTCTCCTTCTGCGCCCCCTTTGTCGTGCTGAAAAAAGTCCCCCGCACGGAAACGCACGTGGCCGGCAGACGACCAGCCCCGGCTGCCAATAGCTGGCGCTCGGTCTTTGCCTGCAACCCCGGCGCTGTGCTCTGGATCTTGATGACGGCCTTTATCGTGGCCATGACCTATCAGGGATTGACAGCATCCACCATCTCCATGCTGCTCGACGCCCACTCCGAAGAAAAACTCGTCCTGGCCGGCCTTACACTCTCCGCAGCCACCATATCGGGCGGTCTGCAGTCCCTGCGCTGGGTATGGGAACCCTTCCTGGCCCCCATCTTTGGCAATCTTTCTGATGGTCGCCTTGGCCGCTGCCGTCTCACTGCCATTGCCCTTTGCGTGAGCGCTCTGACCCTTTTCGCAGGCTCCTGGGACCTCAGTCTGATGAGCCTGTGCATCGTCCTGCTGCTGGTGCTCCTCTCGGCCACCATGGTTACAACGGCCTCAGACGCCCTTGGCAATGATGCGGCAATGCTCTCCCAAAACTCCCGCCTCTATCTTTCGGCCTTTGCCCTGTTCACGGATCTGGGCGCAGCTGCCGGCCCGCTGGTGGCCTATCTCATCATAGCCCTGGCCGACGTGTCCGTGGCCTGGGTCATAATCTCGGCCCTGCTGCTTTTGTTCAGCATCTACTGGTGGCTGCACCCAACCCTGCCTAAGGCGCAGGACGCGGCATAGCCGTTAGCCAGTCTGCAGCAAACCGGCATCCTGGTCCCGTGCAAGGGCATGCCACAGTACAGCAGAAAGCCGCCGCAACACTCCCGGACAAATGGCGGCTTTTGGAAAGAAGCCAATGGCAGATTCGTTCTGGCTGTGCCTGGAGCGCACGCCTGACATCTTGCGCAATGCCTGCGACATGATGCACCAGAAAAAAGCCTGCGGCCGCTACCCTCGGCAAGGCCTGGAAAAGGCTGCGCAGCTATCGACTGCAGGCTGAGAGCGCATCAGACCTCCGTCACCTTTTTTCGCGCAATGCCGTCAGCAATGAAATATTGCGCAATTGTGCGGCAGACAAGGCTTGTCCCTTTTGCCGGCCTGCCGTTCGCACAGGGATTGTTCACGGCATGCATCTGGTGTCGCTTGTTCGTCGAACGTGGTATACCTTTTGTAGCCCGACTGCGATACAGCAGAATACTTTTCGTGTCGTCTGACTGCAAAAACCGGGATGATGCTGTGCGGAGGCAGGAGGAGCCCGGCAGCGCCTGTCCGGACCACGGCAGGGATTGTCGTTTTCTACTGCCCAGAAAAAGAAGGAAATTTCAAAGAATAATCAGATCTGGCCAAACAGGCCGAAATGGGGCATAAAGACACAACAGAAGCAGGCCAGCCTGAGAAGCGTCTTTATGAGCCAGTCGTGCTGCGCAAGCGGATATGCCAACGCCCGGGCTGAAAAACGCAAGCATTCAAGGGGGCGGTTCTTTGGGAAATGCTGCATACAGACATTGAGTTCCCTGCCCTCTGGCAAAATATGCCAGCTTGAACAAGCCAGTGTTGACAGAGCAGCAGAGAATAGAACGCGTTCCCCGGGGTACAGGCCCTGCTGCCTGCAGTCGCCAAAAGCTTCGTTCACCCATATGCCAGAACCAGGCATGACATGCCTGGAGAAGCCAATTCAGTCCAGGAGTCTGATGCTGAAAACCAACACGTCCGGTCCTTTGAGCAGACGCACACAGCCTCACCAGCATGTATTTAAAAAAGCATAAAAAAACATACTCTTAAATGGATGTATCCTTAAGTACTTCTTTTAAGATCAGCAGTTCCCTCAAATGGCTCATCTTATAGTGATTTTCTTCATCTGCACCTGCCGCCGGCACCAGAAGAATCAGCGCAAGCCCTTTTGAGATATTGTTTCAACCATTTGATAGTTTTTAGCATATCAAGCTGGCATCAATATAATTCTTCAAGTACTCCATGAATAATTGCGGGAGAGAGCACATGTCATCCATGACGCAAATCAAGGCCTCTGCCGGTTCAGGCAAGACGTACACACTGACCAGGGAATTTTTGCGCGCAATGTGCGGCTGCACTGCCGGCACAGCGTCATCAGGGGCCTGCTCGCTCACCGGCCCGGAAGCCGACTGGCGCAGCGTCATGGCCATCACCTTCACCAATGCCGCAGCCAGTGAAATGCAGGAGCGCGTGCTGCGCATCCTGAAGGAGGCCGCTCTGCAGCTGGGCGATGACAAAACCCTCAGTCCGCATGAAGCCCGTGGCTGGCTGGAACTCATTTTGCGTGAACGATCCAGTCTCAACATCTCGACCATTGACAGCCTGCTCAACCTGATTCTGCGCATGTCTGCCCTGGGCCAGAACCTGCCTCCTGACTTCACGCCCGTCTTCAGGAGTGAAGATATTCTCAAGCCCTGCTGGGATCAGTACTGTGCCGAAGCCTGGCTCGACAGCCGGGGACAGGCCAGGCAGCGCATCGACGCAGCAACCAGAGCCATCGTCAACTGGGATACATACGACTCCTTTGCTTCAGGCAACGCCATACTGCTGCGTATTACAGGTCTTGTGACCATGCTCATCAAAAACGAGATGAGCACATTCACACCTCAGGATTTTTTTCAGACTTCCTCAGGCGACGGCCGGCTCCCAGCCCTGCGCCGTGACATTCTCGCCTGCGCCGACATCCTTCTGGACGCCAACGGCAGCGTGCCCGGGGGCGAACGCAAAGCACTTGCATGCAAAAAAAACTTCATATCCGCAGTCGAGCTTGTGCACAGCAACTTTGCCGCTGCCCTGGGTGTCAGCCAGGATGAAGCAACACTGGCAGACTACGCACTCGCGCAGCCTGATGAAAAAGGCCTTAACTCAGCCTATTTCCAGAAAGACGCCCTGCCTGTGAACAAGGGCAGCTGCCCTCCTCCGGCAAACGTGCAAACAGCCTATCACAGACTTTGCAACTACATTACTGACTACCGCCGCCTCTCCCATATGTACAAACAGCTCCAGTCGCTTGCCCCGGTCCAGACCTTGGCAGCGGACATTTACGAGCGCTACAGACGCATGACCCGCGAAGAGGGACGTGTCCTCAACGATCAGATTCCTGTCCTTGTGCGCAGCATCTTGAGCGGCGAGCATGGTGTAGCCGAGGCCCTTTGCCGTCTGGGCACACGCATCAGCCACTTCCTTGTCGACGAGTTCCAGGACACGAGCCGCGATCACTGGGAGGCACTGCGCCCCCTGGTTGTTGAGGCCCTTTCTTCAGGCGGCTCCTTTTCCTGGGTGGGAGACGTCAAACAGGCCATCTACGGCTTTCGTGGTGGAGACAGCCAGCTCTTCGACGATGTGGCCGCAGAGCCCGAGCTCACCTGTCTGCTGGAAACCCCGCCCCTGCGCCGCAGCCTTAACGAAAACTGGCGGTCGGCCACCAGGATTATTGACTTCAACAACGCCCTTTTCAGCCCCCTGGACAACGCGGACTTCTGCGCCAGTCTTCTGCGGGCGCGCTGCAAGAAAATTGATGACAGCTTTCTGTGTCGTGACCTGCCCTCCCTCTGCGCCGATGCCAGCGCTCCTGAGCGGAAGCTTGTGGACTACATGGCTGACAAGATAGCCAGAGCCTATCGGGGCGCAGCCCAGCAGTACTGTCCAAACTCGAGCGCGGGCGGAAGGGTGGTGCTGGCCTCCTTTGCTCCCTTCAAGGCTGCTGACGCAGACGCGAATACGAATCCGGATGAAGACGGGGACAGGAACACGGAGACCAGCGCACAGGCTGATCCCCAGGCGCAGGCCGTTGGCAGCATCATTCTCAAGGGACTGGAGACCAGACCCTGGTCGGACTTTCTGGTGCTTGTGCGCACCAACTCCCAGGCCATGAAACTGGCGCACCATCTGACCTCGCTCGGTATGCCGGTCATTACTGAAAACAGCCTTAATGTGGCCGAGCATCCGCTGATCATCCAGACCATAGCCCTGCTGACATTCCTGCGTGCGCCTGAGGACGACGTTGCCTTCTGGACCCTGGTCAGCGGCGATCTGGCAGACATCCGTCATGATGATGAGCTCCCTGCCTGCAGCCATGAAGAAGCCTGCGCCAGGGCAGGCGACATTCAGGGCAGCAACGCGGACAGCACAAATGACAGCACGACTGTTCCTCCCCCGCTCACGGCATGGCATGACGATCCCAGGGCCTGTGCCGATCATGATCTTTTGTGTCTTTCCCGTGCGCGTTCCAGGGATCCTGACGGACAGACAATCAGCTTGAGCCAGGTCTGGCGGCAACGCTGGCCCCGTACCTGGGAGCGCGTCATTGAACCCCTGCTGCGTGCCGGAGCGACGCTCACTCCGTACAATCTCGTGAGCGCCTGGTACGAGCGCATCAAGGCCAGTACCCGCTTCCCTGACGCCGAACCCTTTCTCAGGCGCTTTCTGGAAATTCTGCACGCCTCTGATCAGCGCGGCCTGCACGGCCTGGATGACTTTCTGAATTTCTGGACAGAACATGGCGCTGAAGAAAAGGTGCCCATGCCAGAAAACCTCAATGCCATAAGCATCATGACCGTGCACAAATCCAAGGGGCTGCAGGCAAAAGTGGTTATTGTTCCCTGGACCAGCTCCAAATCTGTCTCTAAAAAAAGTCTTGGCGTCACGGAGTACGTAACCAGGACAGACGGCACCCTTGTGCGCACCCTCTGCCACCAGAACGAGCTCTTTCCAGCTAAGACGCATACGCAGCTGCGCGAGGCCTTTGAGGCCGTTAACCGCTTCTATGTGGCTTTCACAAGGGCAGAGGAGGAGCTCTACGTCTTCACGGACGAAAAAGCACAGGACGACGGCATCCTGCTGGAATACCTGATCACCCATGGGCACGGCCTTCCCCCTGTCACGCCCTGGGAGGAGCTGAAGGACCAATTTGTTTCTCCAGATGATACCCGCCAGGACTCCTTGTCTGACACGTCCAGGGAACTGCCCGCCTTCCCGGATGACGCCCTGCCGGACAGTGACGCATCAAGGACAATGCCGGCCGGCACGCTGTCTGCCGGGGACGCAGCCTTCTGGCAGCCCATGGCCTGGCTGCCTGAACTGCGCCTGCATTTTGATTTCATGGACGAAAGTCATCCCCGCGACATTGCCAGAGAGGAAGGCGTGTTTACACACGGCTGCCTTGAGGAACTGGCCAGACTGCCAGCCGAGGCCAGAAGACCAGGACCTGCGTTTTCCGCCTCCTTCGGGCGCCTGCTGGAGGAGCGCGCCCGCAAGGCACCGTGGCTTGCCGGGCGCGAAGGCTTTCTCGAGCGCGTGCGTGCGGACGTTGTCTGGTTCATGGAACTGGAGAGCCGCTACGGCTGGTTCGATCGCGGCTTTCCGGAACAGACCCTGACCAGGGGCGGACGCAACAGGCGCATGGATCTTTATGTACCCGGACAGGCTGCCTCTGATCAGGGGACCAGGAGAAGAGCTCTGGTACTGGAATATAAAACCGGGCTGGCTGAGGAACGCTTTGTGGCTGAGCATCACCTGCAGGTGCGCGACTACATAGCCTGTCTCATGGAAGCCGCAGCTCCCGGTTCTCTGCCACCAGCCGGACTTGTCATCTACCTGCGGCCCAGACTTTTCCATTTCATCCTTCCCGGAAGTGCCCGGCGCGACAGTGCCACGGATTTGTCTCTGACAGACGAGACAGCCTTTGCGCAGGCCATGGAGGCGGCCGGTCTTGCTCCGAACGCCCCGGCATCCCTGTCTGATCCTGCCCGCTACCGTTGAACGGAGACGACTATGCCTTCTCCCTTTGTGATCTTTTCCTGGCACAAGCCCTTTTTGCCGCAGCTCAAAGCCTGGCTGGACGCAAGGTATCCGGATCCCAGTGTGCCCCCCCTGCTCATAGCCCCCAATTTCCGGCCCTGGAAATATCTGCAGGTCCTGTACGCGGCCGACAAACGCTCAAGGGTCCTGCCGCGCTTTATGCCTGTAGGTGACTGCCTGTCCCTCTGGCACGCGGCTGTGGACACAGCAGCGCCTGCCACAGCCTCCACACTCGACCGCGTCTGGCTGCTGCGCGAGGCCGCAGCCTCCGTGTCAGCGACGCCAGACATCTTTGACGATGCAGAGGAAACACCCCTCAACCTGCTGGCCGGCATGACTCTGGACGCCTTCTATCCCTGGGGTCAGGATCTGGCCCGTCTCATAGACGAAATGCTTGCCGCAGGTCTTACCCCGCGCGACATTCCAGCCTGCGACGAAGTGCTGCCTGCTGCTGCCCGCATGCTCGCTTCTCTGGGAGGCCTGGGTGATGCCTATATCGCCTTGCTCAAAAAAAGACGCCTGACCACCCCTGGCCTCATGGCCTTCGAAGTGGCAGCGTCCCTGGAAGAACAGGGTCCGGACGCCCTGCCCTCTTTCATTCGGCCACGGCCGGACAGACCTGTCTGCATCCTGGCAGGCCACGAGCCAGGGACATGCATTGCGCGCATCTTCCGCGCCCTGCACGAGGCCGGTGCCGAAATCTGTCTGCATACTGACCCGGCCCTGGGCAGTGACGAAAAAAGGCCGCACTGGTCCTGCCGTGCCCACGAGCAGTGGATAGCAGCCTGGGGAGCCGGGGCGCAGCCTGCCTTTGCTGACGAGAAGACGGACAGGACAGCGTCCCGAAACCGGCAGGACTTTTTTGCAGGTTATGATCTGCACTCGCAGCTGCTGACCCTGCGCACGGATCTGGAAGGGCTGGGACAGGACAGCAATGCGGCCATAGTCTTAAACGACCCATCCCTGCTCATGCCTGTGCTCCATCACGTGCCCGAACGTCTGCGCCCAGGACTCAACATTGCCATGGGCATGCCCCTGGAACTGACCTCGATCTACCGGCTTGTCGAGGCCTGTCTTGCCCAGCAGCAAACACGGGATCCCAGCGGGATGTGCCACTGGCGCGAGCTGGTGGCCTGCCTGGACATCCCATGTCTGGGCTTTCTGAACGGGCCTGATGGAACAAGCATCCAGCCTGCCCTGCGGCGCATGCGCTCACAGCTGCTGCGCGGGCTGCGCTACGTGATACCGCGCCGTGACGTGCTCAAATGCGCATGCTTTGCCGACCGCCCGGAAGAAGCTGCTGCCCTGGACGAGCTTGTTGCCGTTCTTGTGGACGGTTTTGCCGGCCTGAACAGTCTGTCAGCCCTTGCCAACGCCCTGCAGCGTCTGTGCGACTATTTCCGCGCCCGCGGCGAGGCCCTGCGCAGCGGCTCGCCAGTGGACATGGAGGCCCTTTTCCGCCTTGAGCACAATGTCATCCCGACACTGCGCCATGCACTCATGGCCAGCGAGTGGATCGGCTTCAACACCCTGACGCATATTTTCAAGCAGGTCTGCCGCCAGGAAAACATTGCCTTTGAGCCAGGCCCTGGCCTGGACAGCCCGGGACTGCAGATCCTCTCCGTCAATGAGACAGGGCTGCTCAGTTTTGACGCCGTCTATCTGCCGGACGCCACAGACGACAAGCTTCCCGGCCCTGGCCGTCACGATCCCCTGCTGCCGGACTCGCTGCGTGCCATGCTCGGACTGCAGCCCAAAAACCAGCAGGACAATGCCACGGCCTGGCTTGTTGCGCGCCTTACGCGAAGCTCGGGCAGGACCTTCTTCTACTGGCAGGAGGGCGTTAACCGCAGTCAGCTTTTTGTCGGCAAGAAGACCCGCAGCCTCTTTATAGAAGAACATATCTGGCGTCTCGAACAAAAGGCAGGCCGCCTGCTCAAAGCCGGCGAGCCTCCCCTGCGTCAGGCTGCCTGCTCCCTAAGACCGCTCATGCCGCGCCCAAGAGCCCTGCGGCTCGAGGACGAGGCGCTGGATGCGGTGCGCGCCACCCTGGACGGTCCCCTGTCGCCCACGCTGCTGGACAGATATCTGCGCTGCCCCCTGGCCTTTGGACTTAACCGCCTGGCGCAGCTTAAGGAGATGGACACTGTCAACGAGGGAGACGACCCGATGGGTGTAGGCAACTTTTTTCACAGCGTGCTCGAACGCTTTCACAGCAGCCATCTCGGTGACAGCCTGCCGGACAGGGCCGCTGCCGCAAGGGAGCTTGTCGCTCTCTTCGAACGCAGCCTTGACGATACCACCTGCCTGCTTGATGTCACCCTGCCCCCGGACAGCCTGGCCTTTTTGCGCGAGGCCGGCAAAAAAAAGCTTTACAACTACATACAGAAGCAACCAGAGGACATGGCACCCGTTCTCCTGGAATACGAGCTTAACTGCAGCATGCTTGTGGCAAATCGAACATATCACCTGCGTGGCCGCATAGACCGCATGGATCGCCGCAGCAATGACAGCCTGGTCATCCTGGACTACAAGACCAGCAAAACTCTGCACAAAATTCCCTCTGCTGTCTGGCAGGACGAAGAATTCTTCAAGCACGCCCGCACCCTCAGCCAAAGCGCAAGTTTTGACGCCATTGACGATGCCGTGCTGAACAGGCTTTTTGAAACACTGGCTGACAGGACCAGCAGCGTGCAGCTCGCCTGCTACATCACCATGGGCAGCCAGAAAGGCATTCACGCCCGCAGCCAGAAGGACAAAACTCTGCTCGCCTGGCCAGAAGGCACGCTGCAGGACGCTGCTTTTGTCAATCTGGCAGGGGATGGCAAAGAAGTGTCCTTCTTTACCGGAAAGGGCGGCGCAAAAGAGGATGACAAGGCCCGGGCCCTCAGGCGCTGTCCCGATCTTGTGGCCACAATACTGATGCACATGAGCCGCTGCCAGCGTCTTGGCCAGCGCCGCTCCCCTGTACACTGCAGTCACTGCCCATACAAAACACTCTGCGCCTCCTGACAAGCAAAGCCATGCCCGGGACCTGTGCTCCATGCCCCGCACCCAAACCGGTCTCAGAGCCTGAACATCTGCCTGACAGATCAGACCGGACCGGACCGGACCGGACCGGACCGGGCGGCCCATCTTCTCTGTTTTCTGCCTTGCCAGACCAGCCTTGAGCAAAGGCAGACGCTGGCGTACAAGGAACGCAGGCCTGTGAACAAGGCCCGATCTACTCAGAATACAATGTCAAGGAGGCCGGACGCCCGGGAGAAACGCATTCCAGGACACCGGACAACGCATGCGTACAGACTGCCCTTTTGCTCTGCCAGCACCCGCCAGACGCGACGCCAGCCCTTTGGATGTCTCCTCCCATGAAGCCTGGTTCAGGGCCTATGCTGCCCTTGAGCGCAGCCATTGTCCCCATGATCCGGCGCCTGAGGACATGAAGCTTGAACACTCCATAAAGGTGCTTGACAACGCCCGCTCCATCACGCGTGCTGCCGGTTACGGAGACTCTCTGACCAGGGCCTGTCTGCTTGCCGGCATCTATCACGACCTCGGACGCTTTGCCCAGTACCGCCTCTACCAGACCTTCAAGGACAAAAACTCCTGCAATCACGCTGCCCTGGGCGCAGCCATGCTGCAGCGCCACAAGCTGCTCGTCAACGAGCCCGGGCTTTGTACAACGGTGATTCGGGCCGTTGCCCTGCACAATGCCTGGATGCTGCCGGACGGCCTGGCTGAGGACACAGCGCTGGTAGCCGGCGTCATCCGTGACGCCGACAAGCTGGACATACTGCGCGTCATGGACGAACACCTGTCCAGGTCCGGAGCGTATGAGCCTGCTGTGATACTGAGCCTGCCGGACGACCCCGAGCTGCACTCCGAGGCAGTCATCCGCATGACCCTGGAAGGACGGGCTGCCAGCTACGCGGACCTCAAATCGCTCAATGACTTCCGTCTGCTGCTAGGCTCCTGGGTCAACGCGCTGCACACGCCTGAGGCAAGACGCCTGATTGTCATCCAGGGTCATGCCGCCTCCCTTGTCCGGGCCCTGCCGGATACCTGGTACGGAAAAGCCAGAGACTGTCTGCTGCGCGCCCTCATGTAAAAAAATATTTCTTCATAAAAATACCGGTTCTTAACGCGAAGCAAGGGGCGCGTACAGCGAAAAGTGGCGTGTGTTGCCAGCCATGGCGATGCATGCAGCCATGCGCAGTCCGCGGCGGGACTTCAGAGCGGGGCTAGTCAGCACCAGGCATTTATGATACATGTTGCCAAGTTGTCTGATCCAAGTGACACACAGCCTGTCAGTTACGGCGTGCCATCATCTGCATCTGCAATGGGAATAATACAGCTGCTCCTGCGCAAGCGGGATATCAGGAAATAGAAAAACAGGGCTGGACATGTCCAGAACAGACGCTCGTGGACATCGTGTAAGACCTTTGGTGGCGCAAGCCAGGAAGGCTGTGATGGAAGAAGCGAGAATCCCCGGCCACAGGGGGGAGTGTCAAGCCCGGCATAGCAAAACGTCTTTTTCGGTTCCCGTAAACAGGAATGCTTTTCGTGCTGGTTTGCATCTGGCATTCCTCCACATGTCGCGAGCAGCTGAGACGACGGCATCTGCTGTACCAGCCAGCAGACAACATGTTCATTTGCTGGTCTTGCGTATACAGGCAACGACATACCGCCTCCCCCAGCAAGGAAGGCACGACCCCAGCCCATCGGCTCCCTACGGACGGCTCCGGCCAGATTACGGCAGTACAGCCTGCCACAGTATCAGGAGGTTTTCATGACGCTACCTTCTCTTAGAATTGGCGACCTGACCGCCACCATGCCCGTCGTGCAGGGCGGCATGGGCGTGGGCATCTCTCTGTCCGGTCTGGCCTCCGCTGTCGCCAACGAGGGTGGTATAGGCGTCATTGCCGGAGCCATGATAGGCTTCCTTGACAAAGACGTTTCCAGGGATCCGCTTGGTGCCAACATACGTGCCATGCGCAGCGAGATATGCAAGGCCAGGGAAAAGTCCAAGGGGCTTATTGGCGTGAACATCATGGTGGCCCTGACGCATTTCACCCAGCTCGTCTGTACGGCTATCGAATCACGCGCCGATGTCATCTTCTCTGGCGCCGGTCTGCCTACGGAGCTGCCCAGGCATCTGATCGAGACCTGCGAGCAGAAGAAGGAGGAGTTCAAAACAAAGCTTGTGCCCATTGTCTCCTCGGCACGTGCCGCGTCCATTCTGGCCAGAAAATGGATACGCAACTTTGACTACACTCCAGACGCCTTTGTGGTGGAAGGTCCCAGGGCCGGCGGTCACCTGGGCTTCAAGGAAAGCGAGATCAATGATCCGGGCTTCAGCCTCGATCATATTGTGCCGCCCATTGTGGACGTGGCAAAGGAACTTGAGGACAAGTGCGGACGCGCCGTGCCTGTCATTGCCGGTGGCGGCGTCTTCACGGGTGCCGACATCCGCCACATCCTGGAGCTTGGCTGCTCGGGTGTGCCGATGGCCACGCGCTTTGTGGCCACTGAGGAGTGTGACGCGGATATTCGCTTCAAACAGGCCTATGTCAACGCCTCGGACAAGGACGTCACCATCATCCACTCGCCAGTGGGCATGCCAGGCCGCGCCATTGTCAACGACTTTATCGAGGCCTCGCGCAAGGGACTTAAAAAACCCTTCAAATGTCTTTACCACTGCGTGAAGACGTGTGATCGGGAAAAGACGCCATACTGCATCGCCCTGGCGCTGCTCAATGCCATGAAGGGCAACCTCAAGGGAGGCTTTGCCTTCTGTGGCACCAATGTCGGCAGAGTCCATGCCATCACCACCGTGCATGAGGTCATGGAAAGCCTGCGCCGCGAGTACGAAGAATCGGCACCCGACAAAGGCTAGCACACGAAATTTCAGGGGCGGGCCTTCCGGGTCCGCTCTATTTTGTTCACTGTCCAGACACCCTTCCCCCAAAAAAAAAGACGCACCATAAATCCGGAGAACCAGGCCAGGGGGTATTTGGGGCACAGCTTTTGCCATGGGTCCGAAGACAATGGCTGCGCGTTATGACAGAGGCTGCCCTGCATTGTATGCCAAATGCGACGTAAAGCCCCTCCCGGAGGCGAGCATGATTGTGGGCGTAGGCACGGACATTGTTTCCATAGAGCGCGTACGCCGCGTTCTTGATCGCTTTGGCGAGCGCTTCTTCACGCGTGTGCTGGCCGCAGATGAGTGCGCCCTCCTGCCGGACGGGCCGGCTGCCAGCGTCTTTCTGGCCGGCCGCTGGGCTGCCAAGGAGGCCTGCGTCAAGGCCATGGGCACAGGCTTTGGAGATGGTATAGGCCCTGCCCATGTCGCTGTCGGCAGAAACTCTCTGGGCGCCCCAGTCCTCACTACCACAGGGCCAGCCAGGGAACGCCTCACTGCCCTGGGCGTAACCCGCTGTCACGTGAGCATCAGTCATGACGTGAACAGCGCAGTAGCCTTTGTGGTGCTGGAGGCTGACAGCTGATGGCACAGTCCCGCAGCAATATTGCTTTTTGTTTCGTCGTTACGAATTAACACGGTTTTGTCCAAGCCCAAATTAACAACAGCTGCTTCCAGGGTTTTGTGGGACATGACGTTAACGTAATTGCAGGGAAAACATGCTGGTCCTGGCTTTTGAATACAGAATTCACCTCTGTTCCATCCATACACTGGCATCTGTCCTGACATGCATACAAACTACTCTTCTTCTCTGTGCCTGTTGACAGGTGCTTGATGGAACGACAAGATATTATTGTAAAAAATTATAACAAACTTTATCTGGCTTTGAGAGGTATACCCTATGTCCATCAATATCATTAACACAGAAAGCTTTACAGAATTACGTCAGAATAATGGATATTACATAGACAAGACAGGATTTTTAGAGCGATTTCTTCCTGATCCATATGCTCCCTACCGTTACCTGGCAACATCCGACTTCACGATGATCACCTGCCCGAGGCGCTTTGGCAAAACGCTGTTCATGTCCATGCTCGCCGAATTTTTCGATATCACAAAGGACAGCAGGCAACTTTTTGCCGGTCTCAAGATCACTAACGACCGTAGACGGTGCAAGGAGTGGATGAACAAGTATCCCGTCATCTCCCTGTCCTTTAAGAACATGTGCAAACCAACTTTTAAGGAGTCACTATCACAATTTCAGGTGAATATCTGCAATGTTTGCGAACAACACAAGTATCTGCTGAGCAGTGAGCGGGTAACAGACAAAATCAAAGATAAAATACAACCATACTTTACTAAGAATGCAAATTTAGAGCAGCTTATAGCATCCATTTATTTCCTGTCAAAAGCTTTGTCGGAGCATTATAATAAACGTGTCATAGTCCTGATAGATGATTTCGATGCCCCGGTCGCCAGTGCTGCAGAGAATGGATACTACGACGACATGATGGATTTCTTAATGCGTTTGAATGCTCATACTTCGAGAACACATTCCGCCCTGGATTTCGCCATCCTCACTTGCTGCCTGCGTGTTTGGGAGTGGACCTTCTTTACCGGTTACAGTAATACGAGATACGATGATGTTACTTTGTCTGCGTACCAGAATGTGTTCGGCTTCACACAGGACGAGGTGGACAAACTACTGCAGGCAACCGGCTTTGAGGACAGGCGTGAAACAATCATGGACTGGTATGGCGGATACCGCTTTGGAAATCGAAACGAACTCTATTGTCCATGGAGTGTTATGCAGTATCTGACTGCCTTGCAAAAAAATCCTCAGGAAGAGCCTGAGGCCTACCTGGTGAACACCAGCAGCAATGACCTGCCCGGGAACTTTATCCTTACTCCCGAAATGAAGGATGTAGGTGGCAAGGTCGCTTGTCTCCTTGGCGGACTGCCCATCAAGGCCTACATCAACCCATCCCTCAGGCATGACGCCAAGTTCAGCTACGACAACAATTTCTGGACGTATTTCTTTATGTCAGGGTATCTTACTCAGGCAAAGAATGAGAGGCTGTATCCAGGCATATGGGCTCAGTGGGAAACCGTCATTGACATCCCCAACAGAGAAGTCAGGGCGGTTTTTCAGAAAGAATTTGAAGCCTGGCTTGCAGGTATCTACCCTGAAAACGAGAGAGAGGCCCTGTACAATGCTCTCTGGAAGCAGGATATTCAGAAAGTTGAGGAGCAGCTGACTGCGCTGCTGGTGAAATGCGGCTTCCAAGACGTTAAAGAAGCCTACCTCTACGGTATGATGTTCGGCGTTCTTGCGATGCGCTATGGGGACACCGTCTCCAATGCCAAGCTGGCGCGTGGCCTGTATGGCATCGTTGTCGAGGACAAGGAGAACTCGCGTGCTGCCGTGCTGGAATTCAAGCTGGCATCCTCGGCAGAGGAGCTGGAGGCATGCGTTGACAACGCTCTCCAGAAGATTGCGGAACAGGACTATGATGCGCCTCTGCGTGCCAATGGCTGGAAAAACATACTGCACGCAGGCATTGCCTTGTGCGACAACACGGTAAAAGTCGGTTTTGAACAGGTCAGTGTCTGAGCCAACGGGCAGAACAGCTGGGCCTGACAGCAACAGTTATCACGCTCAGCAACAGGTCTAGGATGTACCTCGGCTTGTTGTGCTCAGTCGCCCAGTCGTTAGGGTCGTTGACGATGCCGCTGGCCTTATCGGTCTTGATCTGGTAGCGGTCCTTTATCCACTCGATGGCAGGGCAATCACCGGTGACAACATGTGTCATGGACCGCAAAAGAAGCCCTGTGTGCTGACAGCGGTTAGCCCGGGGCCCGGCAGTTCTTGATCCAGCGCATGATCTGATCCTTCACACCAAACGCGTCGTATCCCGAGTCATTCGGGGTCACCTTGTACACATCAAAACAGATGGCCGCATCAACCTTGACCTCGCTGCAGACATCACTATCATCAGAGGACGCACCGCTATAGAAGAAATACCCCATCGGATTTCCATTGAAATCCGACATGGTCAGCATGTCTGTCAAGCCGGGCAAGCCTTCTTTTTTCATCATGAGACCACAATATATCAGCTCTACGGGGGATAAGTGTTGCTGAAAAAATAAAACCAACTACTTACATTTAACATAATGAAATCATTGAAATATTTTCGAACACTACTTTTACGCAATTTGCGTGCCAAACTTGTCGAGCTTCATATTTCACTCTTCATGGGCTCAATTCTATTTCATCTCTATTTCATCTCTATTTT
>CAZJPT010000009.1:0-19067 GCA_964547835.1 uncultured Desulfovibrio sp. | reverse complement strand
GGAGGTGGCCGGACGCAAGATATCCGGATCGGCCCAGCGCCTGTCCTCAGGACGCGTGCTGCATCACGGCACGCTTCTGGTAGAGGCGGATTTCGAGGCCATGACCAGAGCGCTGCAGCCGTCTCCGGAAAAGTATCTCTCCAAGGGGGTCGCTTCAGTACGCTCCAGAGTGGCCAATATAAGCGAATTCTGGAATCCAGTCTGTTCGCTGGAGGTGTTGTGCGAGCTGCTTGCCAGCGAGGCGGGCGCAGTCCCGTCGCCTGTGCCGCAGGACGCCCTTGAAAAGGCCCTGCGCCTGCAAAGGGAAAGGTACGGACGCCGGGAGTGGAACATAGGTGCTTCCCCGCCCTTCACCAGCAGCGTGAGGGAGCGCTTTCCCTGGGGACAGGTGCAGATCAGCTTGCACGTGCAAAAAGGCGTTATTACCGCTGTGCGTGTTCACGGGGATTTTTTTGCTGTACGGCCGGCAGGGGAGCTGGAAGCTCTGCTCACCGGACTGCCGGCCTGTAGTGAGGCTGTTGCTGCGGCGCTGCGCGGACACTCTCTGGCAGACTGGTTCTGCGGATGTGACGAGGACGTCATGCGCGCCTTCATTGTGAGCGCTGTCTGAAGCGGATGGCGCAGGTTTTGGTGCTGTGGCACGACATGGCCAGTGAAGAAGCCTTCGTCTGGACAACTATCAGATAATCTTGTTTTCGTGGTGTCCTTGGAGTAGTCTGGCAATACTAGTGTCTAATGGCATAAATTTGCTGTGGTATGTTGGTCTCAAAACGTCGTTATTCAACTATGATAGCATGCGTATAAACTTTTTGAGCTAAACACTATCTCCTGTTAGGAGGCCGATATCACATAATTATGGGCTCAGTCAAAATTCAATCACTAAATTCACAAACTTGACACTAGAATTTCATGATGCTGATCATCCAGGCCCCAAAATTTCAGCTGCCGATTCATTAAGGAGGACGTATGGCTGATATCCTGGCAACGCCCCTGACAGCATGGCACCAGGCACACGGAGCTAAAATGGCTCCTTTTGCCGGTTGGAACATGCCGATACAGTACGAAGGCATTCTGGCAGAGCATAAGCATACCCGCGAGGTCGCCTCCTTGTTTGACATCTGTCATATGGGGGAATTTCTGGTAAACGGACCAGGGGCGCAGGAAGCGCTCATGAAAGCCGTCAGCCACAGTCTGGCAAACCTGGCTGATGGACGCTGCCGCTACGGTTTCATTCTCAATGAATCCGGCGGTGTCATTGACGACTGCATTATTTATCACCTTGGCCCGGACTCCTTCATGGTGGTGGTGAATGCCGCCTGCAGTGAAGGCGACTACAGGACCCTTGCAGCCCGTCTTCCCGGCCTGAAGCTGGAGGACATCTCCGCAGACACAGCCAAGATTGATCTGCAGGGGCCCGGAGCTGTGGAAATCATGGAGGGCTTTCTGGGTGAGGATCTGCACAACCTGCCATATTTTGGCTTCCGTTACACGACCTGGAATGGGCACAAGTTAATGGTGAGCCGCACCGGCTACACCGGCGAGCTCGGCTACGAGCTCTATATCGACGCAGCCTTTGCGCTTGAGCTCTGGGAAGGACTGCTCAAGGACGAGCGCGTTCGCCCCGCCGGGCTGGGCGCCAGGGATACTCTGCGCATGGAGGCGGGACTACCCTTGTACGGGCATGAGCTCGATACTGAGCACACTCCGGTTGAGGCAGGCATGGGCGCCATGATGAAGAGCGAGGCCGATTATGTCGGAAAAGCCGGCCTGGCCCGAGTCCGCGAAAAGCTCCTGCCCCTGGAGCTCGACGGCCGCCGCGCGCCGCGCAACGGCGACACGATAGAGCTTAATGGTGAGCAGGTAGGACGCGTCACTTCCGGCACCTTTGCTCCCTCGCTGAGCAAGGCCATCGCCTTTGGCTGGGTCAGAGCCGATGTGGCTGACGCCCCGACCTACGAGGTGGTAACGCCCAGAGCGCGCCTGCTGGCCAGGCCTGCCATGCTGCCCTTCTACAAGCATGGGACAGCCCGCACCAGACTCATGCCCAGGGGCTGAAACCGTTTCTCTCCCGGCAGCGTGCGCCTGGCAGCGCCTTAAGAACAGGAATATTCCCTAACGAACACTAATCCGCGCACGGAGGTGCATTATGTCCAATCCCAGCGATCGTAAATATTCCATCAGTCACGAATGGGTCCTTGTTGAGGGCTCTGAAGCGGTTGTCGGCATAACCCATTTCGCTCAGGAGTCCCTTGGTGACATTACCTACGTGGAAACACCGCAGGTGGACGACGAGGTCCAGGCGGGAGATGAGTGCGGCTCGCTGGAATCCGTGAAAGCGGTCAGCGATCTCATTTCACCTGTTTCCGGCAAGGTCATTGCAGTCAACGAGGCGCTTGAGAACGCGCCAGAGATCATCAACCAGGATCCCTATGGCGAAGGTTGGATTTACCGCGTCTCTTTTACGGAACTGCCCGGCGATTTGCTTGATGCCGCTGCCTACGAGGAAGTGTGCGCCAGCGAAAGCCATTAGACCGGAGGAGCAATGCCCTATATTCCTCACTCTCAGGCGGAGCTCGAGGCCATGCTGGCGGTAGTGGGCGTCAAAAGTCTTGACGATCTCTTTACTGACATAGCTCCCGAACTGCGTCCCAGGGCCTTTATCCCGGCCGGAGGCATGAGCGAGCACGATGTGCGCGCCAAATGCGAGCGTCTGGAAGCAGCCAATAAAACACCGCTCTCCTTCCTCGGTGCCGGCTACTACGATCACGTTATTCCCTCGGCAGTAAACAACCTGGCCGGCCAGTCAGCCTTTACGACGGCCTATACACCCTATCAGGCGGAGTGTTCCCAGGGCACGCTGCAGGCTATCTTCGAGTTCCAGACCGCGATCACCCGCCTCATGGACATGGACTGCGCCAACGCCTCGCTCTACGATGGCGGGTCTGCTTTGTTCGAGGCCTGCACCATGTGCGTGCGTGCCGGCAGGAACAAGAAGAAAATCATCCTGGATGAAGGTGTGAATCCCGTCTGGAGGGAGATGCTGCACACCTACTCCCGCAACCTGCCTATGGAAATCGTGCAGGTGCCGCATAAAAACGGCGGACCGGACATGGAAGCTCTCAAGGCAGCCATGGACAAGGATACGGCAGGCGTCGTAGTGCAGAATCCCAACTTTTTCGGCACAGTCGCCGATTACGAAGAGCTCTTTAGAGCAGCCAGGGCTGCCAGGGTCCTGAGCGTCATGGCCGTCAATCCGGTCATGCTGAGCGTGCTGAAAACACCCGGTGCCATGGGAGCGGACATTGCTGTTGCCGAGGGACAGGGGCTCGGCCTGCCATTATCCTTCGGCGGGCCCTACCTGGGGCTCATGACATGCACCAGGGCTCTTGTGCGCCAAATGCCTGGACGCCTTGTCGGCCGTACCAATGACAAGGAGGGGCGCACAGGCTATGTGCTTACCCTTCAAGCCCGTGAGCAGCATATCCGCCGCGCCAAGGCTACGTCCAACATTTGCTCCAACCAGAGCCTGTGCGCCCTGCGCTGTCTTGTGCACCTGTGTCTCATGGGACCTGACGGACTTGCGGACGTGGCTGTAAGGAGCATGGCCATGGCCCACAGGGCTGTCGAGCGTTTGTGCTCCATCCCCGGCGTGAGCCGCCTCAACGAACTGCCCTTCGCCAACGAGGTTGCCCTGCGCCTGCCTGTGTCAGCCAGCAGGGTGATACAGCGCTGCATGGTGACGGGACATCACTGCGTGCCCGGCTATCCGGCCGGCATGTCCTACGAGGGGCTGGATGATGTGCTGGTGCTGGCCTGCACTGAAAAGCACACAGACAGTCAGGTAGAGACGCTGGTCAGCGACGTGAACCGTGCCATCGCCGACATACGGGCCGACGAAGCCTTTGCTGGCTAGGGAGGACGCATGCAGACCATATTTGAAAAATCTGTTGCCGGTCGGCGAGCTCAGGGGCTTGCCCCGGATGCCGGCGGCAGGACTGCCGCAGATTTCCTGCCAGCCGGGCTGCTGCGTCAGGAAAAACCCCGTCTGCCGGAATGCTCGGAGTTAGACGTGGTGCGTCACTTCACGCAGCTGGCCAGGCGCAACTTCAGCGTGGACGCCAATTTCTATCCGCTCGGGTCGTGCACCATGAAGTATAACCCGCGCATCTGTGAGGAGACGTCAGCGCTGCCCGGATTCAACCGTCTCCATCCCATGATTGCTCAGCTTGACGGCGGCAGGACCAGCCAGGGTGCCATGCAGGTGCTCTACGAGCTCGAGCGTGCCCTGTGCGTCATTACCGGCATGAGCGCCTTCACCCTGCAGCCCATGGCAGGCGCCAACGGCGAGTTCACAGGCGTGAGCATCATTGCGGCCTACCATGGCGCCAAGGGGCAGGATCGCCGTATCATGCTTATTCCCGACGCTGCGCATGGGACAAATCCCGCTTCCGCGGCCATGGCCGGCTTCACCTGCGTCAATCTGGAGTCGAAAGACGGTATGGTTGATCCGGCAGCCGTGAAAGCCGCCATTGATCAATACGGCGATCAGATTGCCGGTCTGATGATGACCTGCCCCAACACCCTGGGGCTGATGGAGCTGCACCTGAGCGAAATCGTCGAGCTTATGCACGGCATTGATGCGCTGCTCTACTACGATGGCGCGAACATGAATGCCATCCTCGGCAAAATGCGCGTGGGCGACGCCGGATTCGACGTGGTGCACTTAAACCTGCACAAAACATTCAGTACGCCGCATGGCGGCGGCGGTCCCGGTGCGGGTCCCGTGGGTGTGGCTGAACGCCTTATCCACTTCCTGCCTGTGCCGCGAGTGGGCAAAAACCCTGACGGCAGCTATGCCTTTCTGCCCGGGAGCGAGCTGAGCATTGGTAAAATCGGTCCGTTCTACGGCAGCTTTGGCGTGCTGGTCAGGGCCATGACCTATATCTGGCGTCTGGGCGGCGACGGCCTGCGCCGCGTGGCCGAATATGCCGTGCTGAACGCCAACTATCTGCGCGTCATGCTTAAGGACGTGCTGGATGAGCCCTATGATCGGCCCTGCATGCACGAGTTTGTGGCTTCGGCTCCGCAGGGCACGCGTGCCCTGGATATCGCCAAGGCACTACTCGAGCGCGGCATACACGCGCCGACCATGTATTTCCCGCTGCTCGTGCACGAATGCCTCATGCCCGAACCTACGGAAACAGAAAGCAAGCAGACTCTGGATGCCTTCTGCCAGGAGATGCATGACATTGTGGCACATGGCAGGGAAGATCCCGCATGGCTTGAGGCGGCGCCCAGGGGACTGCCCGTATCCCGTCTTGATGAGACCCAGGCTGCCCGCCAGATGGTGCTGACGCAGGATATGTAGCCTGCTGATGTCCGCTTCGGGAGCGGCCAGGGCCGGCATCTGAATAGTTTGCTCAAATTTTAGGGAGACAACGGAGAACAAAGAGTGTTCATCGTTGTCTCCTTCTTCGTTTCACGGCTGACAGAGGTAGGAGCCGCCAGCATCGGGCTGATGAATGCAGCCGCTTATGGCATGGCCTCGCCCAGATCGTTTGCAATGACCGTCGGCTGGCGTTCTTCCTTTTTGACGTCCTCAAGCGTAGCCTCGCCGCTGAGCACCAGAATAAAATCAATACCGGCGTTCTCGGCCATTTTCTTGTCTGTACTCAGACGGTCTCCGGCCATAACCACGGCCGACGGAGGCCAGCGTTTGAAGACCGGAGCCAGCACCTCAGTGCGCGGTTTGCCGAAGATTTTCTCAGGTCTTCTTCCTGTGGCTGTCTCATATAGACTTAAGAAGCTTCCCACATCAGGCAGTGGCCCCTCGGGAGAGGGACAGACCAGATCGGGATGTGTGGCAAGGAAGCGCACGTGTGGTTTTTGCAGAAGCAGCGCCGAACGGGCCAGCTTTTCGTAGGTGAGCTCAGTGTCATAGGCCAGAATGACACATTCGGCGCCTTCTTCGCCCTGTACGAGTTCGGGCATGCGTCTGGCCAAATCATCCTGGAAAAGACGATTGCCCACAACGTAGGCCTTTTTGATATTTTCGGCTCTGAGATAGTCTGTCAGCGGCGTAGTCGGCGAAAGAAACTGCTCGAGCTTCGCGGGAATACCCATGCGGTTGAGCTTGGCAACGTAGGATTGCGGCGAGTGAGAGGTGTTGTTGCTGAGGAAAAGGAACTCCATGCGCTCCCAGTTGCGGAGTATGGCAGCAACAGCCCCTTCAATGGGAATATTGCCGAGATAGACAGTGCCATCCAGATCAAGGACAACACAGCGCTTCTGGCTCCAGTCAATACTGTTCATAGGCTAAAAGTATATCGGCTGACCCGGAAAAAAGTGTGGGAGGCACAGCGTCAGGCGCCGCAGGCTCCAGAGAAATGGGAGATATCCCTGTCTACAAAGTGCCACAGCTGACGCCGTTGCGCCAGAGGAAAGTGAATCATGCTTTATTACATAAAGGTAATTTTTCTGGTTTGAGAAACACCGCTAAAATACATTATTCGTAAATATATGAAAAGAACGCCGCAGCTCGGAGCAAAACTGGCGGTTGCCTGAATGCTGTCGTGTGACATGGCACAGAACAGCACATATAGGAACTAACGTATAGAGAATGCTCTTTAAAATAAGTTACGAAAATGTAATTTATTGCTTTTTTCAACGTAAGCCGCCAGCAGCGCACGTTGTCGCAATGAAGACGATGGGGCGGAGGAGCGGTGTATTTGTTGTTGTCATGATGAAATTGTACAAATATGTAATTTTTTGAAAGAGGTTCTACGAAGCTGTGTCGGCTGAGGCGTGCCGCAGAGCACATGAAAATATTTTTCTAACTATTTGAAGATTCAGAAATAATTTACACGAACTGATCTTTTCAGGGCAGTATACTCCGGGTGTGGCACGTATCCTGCTTATAGCTGGGTAATCCGGAAAACAACAATGGCAATGGTATTCCGGTATCCGGGTTTCCCGAGCTTGCAAAGGATCTTTCTTATGAACTCTGCTGATAACGCTTTCATCCTTATCTGCGCCGGCCTGGTCTTCATGATGACTCCGGCTCTGGCTCTTTTCTACGGTGGCCTGGTTCGTTCAAGGAATGTGCTCTCCACCACGATGCACAGCTACGCTTCTCTGGCTCTCGGCACCGTGCTCTGGGTCTTCATCGGGTACACCCTGGTCTTCGGCAATGACATGGGCGGCATCATCGGTGATCTTTCCTTCTTCATGCTTAACGGCGTCACCGGAACACAGGCTCCGGCCGCTGACAATCTGGCCCACACCACCTTCTGCATATTTCAGTGCATGTTTGCCTGCCTGACCGTAGCGCTCATTTCCGGAGCATATGCAGAGCGCATGAAATTCACGGCCATGCTGCTTTTCTCAGGCCTGTGGCTGATTTTTGCCTACTGCCCCATGGCCCACTGGGTGTGGGGTGGCGGCTGGATGGCCCAGATGGGAGCCATTGACTTCGCAGGCGGCGCTGTTGTGCATATGGCTTCAGGTGCTGGTGCCCTGGCCTGCGCGCATGCACTCGGACCGCGGCTTGAGTCAGGTCTTTCCAGCGAGGGGCCGCACAACCTGCCCATGACGATTATCGGCTGCGGTCTGCTGTGGCTCGGCTGGTTCGGTTTCAATGCCGGTTCGGCCCTCAGTGCCGGTATTCTGGCATCCCACGCTTTTGCAACCACACACATCGCTACAGCCTTCGGTATCTGCGGCTGGCTCCTCGTTGAATGGATCCGCACCGGCAAGCCCACTTCTCTTGGCGCAGCTTCCGGCGCTCTGGCCGGCCTCGTCTGCATAACTCCAGCAGCTGGTTTTGTGTCTCTGTCCGCGTCTATGATTATGGGATTTGTGGGAGGCATATGCTGCTACGGCGGTGTCATTCTCAAGACCAGACTCGGTTATGATGACGCGCTTGATGTAGTTGGCATCCATGGTATTGGAGGCACTGTCGGCGCCCTGCTGACCGGCGTCTTCGCAGTCTCCTCAGTCAACGGCGTTGACGGCCTTCTCGCCGGCAATCCCGGACAGCTTGTCTCGCAGGCCATTTCCGTAGTTGGCACCTGGGTCTTTGTGTACATCGTCAGTCGCATCATTCTGGCTGTGGTAAACGCTCTGGTAGGGCTGCGCACCACCGCTGACGAAGAAGTTTCCGGCCTGGATCTCAACCTGCACAATGAACGTGGCTATAACTTCTAGCCCGGCACTATCGAGGAGTTGACAATGAAGAAGATTGAGGCACTTATTCGCCCGAGCGTCTTCGAGAAGGTGAAGAAGGCCCTCACGGATATAGGCGTGCACGGTATGAATTATACGGAGTTGCGGGGATTCGGGCGACAGCATGGGCATACAGAAGTGTACAGGGCCGTTACCCGCAGAGTTGATTTCGTTCCCAAGGTGCGCATCGAGGTGGTGTGCAGTGACGAGAGCAAGGACGAAATTATCGATACCATCATTAATGCTGCCAGGACCGGCCATGTGGGAGACGGAAAGATCTTTGTCTCCGATATAGTTGAAAGTATCCGCATCAGGACGGGTGAGCGCGGCGACGAAGCCGTGTAGACGCCGGGAAGCGGAGAAATCGAGAACGCTCTTACTTGAAGAACGCTTTTTTCATTGGGCAGCTGCTTCCAAAGCGCAGGCAGCCTGGCAGTCCTGTTTCACAGGGCTGACATATCACCCCTCTGAACCTTGATAATTTGTGCAAGTCATGTATTTGTTTTGCATGAATTATCAAGGTTTTATTGTGTGTAATTGATATGTTATTTTAGTAAAGTCTTTGACCAAAGTCATGAATAAGATCTGCCGTGATATCAACAGTTCCATGAGCCAGCGTCTTTCCTGGATGCTCCGCCCATCAAGGCTGGCAAAATTGTCGTCCAGCGCAGGCAGAAGGAGGGGGTACGCTGTAGACAAGGGACAGCAGATTCAGCAGACGCTCAACGCCATATTTGCTGCGCACCTTGTAGTCCCCGAAGTGTCCGGGACCGGCAAATACTCCTGTCCGCACAGAAATATACATAAAAAATCATTGGTTGACGCGAGATATAGTGAGAGGGTACAAATTTTTGATTGAGTCGGCCGCTGTTCCTTTTGCGCTGAGGTGTCATGTATGATTAAAGAAACGACTGTTGTTATTATAGGCGGCGGCGCCACGGGCGCCGGCATATTGCGCGATCTCTCCATGCGCGGCGTGCCGGCCGTGCTCTTCGAGATGGGAGGCCTGTGTCACGGGACAAGCTCGCGTTTCCATGGTCTGCTGCACAGCGGCGGACGCTACGTGGTAAGTGACAATGAGGCCGCTGCCGAATGTATTGAGGAAAATGCCGTGGTGCGCCGTATAGGCAGGCAGTGCGTGCACGAGACTGGTGGTTATTTCGTACTGACTGAGGAAGACGATCCCGATTATGTCCCCCTGTGGGTGAGCGGATGCTGGAAGGCCGGCATCCGCTGCGAGGAAGTGGACCCGAAAGAGGCTCTGCGTCAGGAGCCAGGGCTGAATCCGCGGGCTGTGCGCGTCTTCCAGGTGCCCGATGCGGCAGTAGACGGTTTTCGTCTGGTGCTGCACAACGCCATGAGCGCAGAGCGCTATGGCGGGCGTTTTTACACCTATCATGAAGTGTTGGACATCACCTCAGCCAATGGCCGCGTCAGCGGGGTGAACGTGAGAAATACGCACACTGGCGCCACCAGTCATGTTGCCTGCCAGATGGTGGTCAACGCGGCCGGCTCCTGGAGTGCCAGCGTGGTGAAGAAGGCGGGTATCCATCTGCCCCTTACTCCGGACAAGGGCACGCTCATTGTGTTTAACCGTCGCTGCACCTCGCGTGTCATCAACAGACTGCACAAGAGTGGTGACGGTGATATTTTTGTACCCAACGGTTCGGTCACCATCCTGGGCACCACCTCCCAGACCGTGGAAGATCCCGGTGACACCAGCTCGACCACTGAAGAGGTGCTGCGTCTGCTCGATCTCGGCCGGCCGCTTTTTCCGGCCATCGACAGCTTCCGCGTGCTGCGCGTCTTTGCCGGCACCCGTCCCCTGTATACTCCCGGAGATTCGGCCGGGCGCTCCGCTTCGCGCGGCTTCCACATCAGCGACCACGCTGGAGACGGCCTGGAAGGGCTGATGACCATCTTTGGCGGCAAACTGACCACTTATCGCCTCATGGCCGAGAAAATATGCGACATGGTCTGTGCCAGGCTTGGTGTCAGAGCTTCCTGTCGCACGGCAGCCGAAGAGCTTGTGCCTGTACCGGATGAGGAGCTTACGAAGACAGCGAACCGTATTTTCCTGCCGCAATGCGTGCCATTGGTGGCTGATCGTCTTGGCGACGATTTCGAGAGCTGTGTGCGTCGCGGCGAAAGGGCGACAGCCAATCCCATGATCTGCGAGTGCGAAATGGTCAGCCTGACCGAGCTTCTGCACGTAGCAAGCCAGCCCTCAACGCATTCCCTCAACGACGTGCGCCTGCGCACGCGTCTGGGCATGGGCACCTGTCAGGGCACGTTCTGTGGCCTGCGCGCCGCCTCGGCATTGGTAGAGCACGGTGTCTGCTACGGAGATCCCCTGGGGGACATGCGTCAATTTGTGACCGAGCGCTGGAAGGGGACGCGTCCTGCTTTTTGGGGACAGCTGGCCAGAGAAATGGAACTGGCCAGGATTATGTATATTTCTAGTCTTGATTCCGAGCCGGTAAAGGGCAGTGTGCCTGCCATGGACACGACGTTCCGGTCCGAGGCCCCGCGTGCCGCAGTGCCAGCCAGATCCACCAGAACATCTGACATGGTAATTGTCGGTGCCGGTCTTGCCGGTCTTTTCGCGGCCCTTGTGGCTGCGGTCGGCGGTCAGCGCGTGACGGTCATCAGCCGCGGTTCCGGCGCCCTCTGCATCAGCACAGCCGCCATTGACGTGCTGGGTCTCACCCCAGACGGCAGGGTGGAAGGCAATCCCCTGCACAGCATCGGGAAATTGCCGGCCAGACATCCCTACAATCTGCTTGGGCCAGTGAAAACAGCCGCGGCACTGCAAGTTTTTGTCGAGATCTTGCGCGATGGCGGCTGGGCCTACCAGACGGGCGCTGCCGATGGGCTTGGCAATACGCTTCTGCCCACGTCCCTGGGAACCATGAAAAGCTCGGCCCTCTACCCGGCCTCTCTTGACCCGACGCCCATCACAGACGCTCAGACTATCCTTGTCTGCGGCATTGACGGCCTGCGAGACAGCATGCCGGCCATGGTCGTGCGTAATCTGCGCGCCAATCCGTTCTTCGCCGGACGGCGTATCGAAAAGGTCTGGCTGCCCTCGCCCTGGCAGAGCGGATACCGCGTGGAGACAGCTCTGGACGTGGCCCGCTCTTTGCAGTCCGATCGGGCAGACGCTTTCCTGCGCGCTCTTGGCAGCACGGCCAGAGGGTATGACGCGGTGCTTGTGCCGCCGGTTTGCGGCATCACGCCGAACAACGCCATATGGAAAAAATTGTGCGAAGCGGCTGCCTGTCCGGTGACAGAAATGACGGGACTGCCTCCGGGAGTGACGGGACTGCGTCTGGCCAGGTTCCTGCAGGACGAACTGCGTCGCTATGGTGTCACTATTCTGGAGAACACCGTCGTGCATGGCTGCGAGCGCGATGGGGATCGGTTGCTGGCCTTGCGCACTGTGTGCGAAGACGGCGAGCGCCGCTACGTGGCAGACCGCTTTGTTATAGCCACTGGCGGCATCATCAGTGGCGGGCTTGAGATTGAACCGGGCAGGGCTGTAGATCGTATCCTTGGTGTCAGCGTAGATGTGCCTGCCGAGACTGCCAGCTGGGCACTGCCCAATCCCTTCGGCCCGCAGCCCTTCAGTCTTCTGGGCATGCCCGTACTGCCCACCCTGGAGCCGACGCTGGACGGTGAAACACCCTTCTGCCGCAACGTCCGTTATGCCGGCCGTGCTGTGGCCGGTCAGGACCCGGCTCTTGAGCGCAGCGGAAACGGCGTGGCCATAGCTACGGCTTATAACGCCGTCATTGAGCCCTGGTTGTAGGAGGTGGAAGAGAGATGAAAGACAGCAACGCCGCTCCCCGCGTCCTGGTTGATCCGGATGCCTGCATCGCCTGCACCACCTGCACCGTTTACTGCCCTGTGGCAGCAGCTACGGGCGAGTTCCTTGGCCCTAAGATGATCGGTCCCGCCTACGAGCGGTTCCGTCTTTCCGGACTGGCAGAGGACAAGTCCCTCAGTTACTGTTCCAACTGTAAAAACTGCGATATCTCCTGCCCGCAGGGGGTGAGCATTGCCAGCATCAACATGGTGGCCAGGGCAGTCCAGTGTAAAAATAGCCATCCACACATGCTGCGTGACTGGATTGTGAGTCACAGCGAGCTGCTTGCACATCTTATCAGCCCCGTGCCTGCCGATCTTAAAAACTGGGCCATGAGAAACCCTGTGCTGCGCACTGTTCTCGACTGGATCGGCATCTCACGAAAGCTCCCCATGCCGGTTTACGCAGCGAAACGCTTCCGGCAGCTTCTGCACAACGTCAATCAGATCGCCTCTGGCAGGGTGGTGGCCTTCTTTCCGGGATGCTACGTGGATCTCTACGATCCGCAGGCCGGCCTGGATCTTGTCTGGGCGCTGGGCAGGGCCGGCTGCAAGGTAATCTGTCCGCCTGAATTTTCCTGCTGCGGTGTCCCCATGGTGGCCAGCGGTTTTGTGAAGGACGCGAAAAAGCAGGCCGCACGCAATATACGCATCATGCGGGAGCTTGCTGAAAAAGGCATTCCTGTGCTCACGGCCTGTCCTTCATGTGAGCTTATGTTCAAGGAGGAAATTCCGACGCTCTTCCCTGAGCTGTGTGAAGCCATGCCCCAGGTCACGGACGCGCAAGAATTCCTGCTTGATGAGGCATGCAAGGGGAATCTGGATATCAGCCTGCCTGCCTGCCAGACATCCATACTTTATCACGCCCCCTGCCATATGCGGGCCCTGGGCATCGGTCTGCCTGGCTATGAGCTGCTGCGTGCTCTGGGAGTCAACGTCAGCACTGCCAATGCCGGCTGCTGCGGTATATCCGGCAGCTATGGCTTCAAGAAGGAAAAGTATGATATTGCCATGAAGGCAGGTGCCGATCTCTTCCGCGTGGTTCGTGAAAGCGGCTGTGCCTGCGTGGCCACGGAGTGCGGCACCTGCCGCCTGCAGATACACAGTGCTACTAAGAGGCGCTGCCTGCACCCGGTCAGCATCCTGCGTGCCCTGGCACGTTAGTTACGACAGTTTTTCCTGGCATAACGAGCCGTTACCGTCTTGAGCGGTAGCGGCTTTTTGCGCTGGCATTGTATGACAGAGAAAAATAAATTATTAAGTTGACATGTTTTATTAATATTGCTATCTCTGCGTCACGCATAGGGGGGATTTGTCCCCGGGTCCTGAAACACACGCAAAAAGTGCAGAGGAACAAATATGTCGAGAAAGCATGCCCGGAAGAAGAGAGGCGCGCAGCGCCAGTACACGCTTGAATGCATTGCCAGACTTGCTAAAGCACTCGATGCCTGGCAGCCCGATCCGGCCAGGAAGCCGATCCGGCTGCGTAATGTCGTACGGCGTGTTGTTGAGAACGTGCAGCGTGTATACGCACGAGGAGGAAAACTGACTGACGTGTATGAAGTCTTTGTCAGTCAGGGTATCTCTTTGGCAAAATGCACGCTGGCCAGATATCTTCGTGACTGCAGAAAACAAGCGCATCCAGAACCGCAGTGCGAAGCTGTGCAGGAAAGCGTGTCTGTCAATGACAACGCAGTGCGTGCAGTACCACACGCTGCGCATGCAGATGACGGGCTGTTCTCTGATGGCAGCAGGAATGAGCTGGAAGAGGACAGGTCTGCCAGGGCAGATGATGCCTGTGATGGAGAGCGCACCATAACTGGAGCAGCCATAGCGGCCGGTCCCCTGGAGGATGGCGCAGACAGCAGGGCGGAATCTGCGGCTGTGGATGGCCTTGAGGCCGGAGAGTCGCAAACGGCTTATGCAAATCCTGGAGATGGCGCGCCTGGAGCTGATGGCTGCGCGGTTACAGATGGAGAGAGCAGGGGCGTGCCTGAAGATGGGCCATCCCCACGCGGAATGCGGCCTGTGTGGGCACGGCTCAAGTGGTGGTTTGAGCGCGGCACAGCGAACGAAGCAAGTCCTTGATCGTGAATGCATGAGCTGTCCGTGGCTGCGCACAACAGCTGACCTGCACCAAAAAAAAGAGGGCCGTCCGCGGACGCCCCCCCATATAAATGTGGTGCTATGCTGTTGCTACATGAGCAGACTGAGCGGCACAAGCGAGAGCTCGGGGATGATAAGCAGCAGGAAGAGCATGACTATTTCCACGAGCATAAAGGGCAGCAGTTTCACAACAAGGTGTGCGAATTTGATGTTGCCTATGCCGCAGACCACATAGAGAACCGTCCCCACTGGTGGCGTGATGACGCCGATGCCGAGGTTCAGGATGAAGAGCAGACCAAAGTAGTAGGGGTCAATGCCAGCCTCGGTGATGAGGGGATAGAAGACCGGCGCAAAGATAAGGATGTTAGGTGTCAGATCCATGACCATGCCCATGAAGAGCATGAAGAGCATGATGGCGCACAACAGAAGCCTGGGTGAGTCGATAAGCGGCCTGAAGAATTCTACAACCTGCTGCGGAATCTGTGCCATGGTGATAAAGAAGCCCACGGCTGAGGCTGTTGCCACGATAAACATGACAACCGCAGTGGTGCGTGCGGCACTGGCGCTCGCATGGATGAGTTCGCGCAGGCTGAGTTCACGGTAATAGCCCATACAGACCACAATAGCGTAGATGGCCGCAAAGGCACCACCCTCAGTAGGCGTAAAAATGCCGAAACGAATGCCGCCAAGCAGGAGCACAGGCATCATGAAGGCCGGCGTGGAGTCCAGGATGATGCGGCGCACCTCTTCCTTTGTGAAGGTGGTGGTATCGTGATAGTCGTCCTTGCGGACAATGAAATACCAGCACACCATGAGTGCCAGACCAATCATGATACCGGGCGTCAGGCCGATCATGAAGAGTTTGGTGATGGACAGGCCGGAAATGGTGGCGCCCAGAATAATGAAGTTGGTGCTCGGGGGAATGATGGGTCCGAGAATGGCGCCCGAGGCAATGACAGCGCCGGCGCGGCCGTGATCGTAGCCTACCTGCTTCATCATGGGCAGCAGCAGGCCGCCCAGGGCTGCCGCTTCACCAACAGACGATCCCATGAGGCCGGCAAAAATGATGGAGGCTACAATGGCAGCATAACCAAGACCGCCACGGATGCGCCCGACCATGAGTTGCGCCAGTGCCACAACGCGCTTGGAAAGACCTCCTGCGGCCATGATTTCGCCGGCAAAGACGAAGAAGGGGATGGCCATGAGAGGATAGTTGTTGGTACCGTCAAGCATGGATGTCGGAATGATCATCGTGTCCCACATGCCGGAGTTAAACATGAGCACGATGGCGCATATGGCCAGCACAAGGGCCAGCGGAATGCCAAGCAGCATGAAGAAGAACAGGGACCCCAGGAAGAGTAATAATTCCATAAGCCAGCTCCTACAGATCTTCGCCCTTCAGGAATTCGTTAATTTTTTCTTCCTTGGTTTTCCTGGGATTGCATTGCTCTGAAGGAGTGCGCAGGAGCACGATAAGGTCGCGCAGGAAGATAACAATAGCGGCGGCGGCACAGATGGGCAGGGTCGAGTTGATGAAGACCATGTTAATGTTGGTGGACACGGAGTAGGTGTCCGATGTCTGCAGCACATAGGCGATGCCGCCGACGAGGAGCAGTCCCATGGTGCACATGGACAGAAGAATCGCTACCACGTCAACGATTTTTCTGGAAACACCGTGCAGATGATCAATGAACAGATCCACAACAATGTGTTTCTTGAGGTAGAAGGCCTCAATGGCACCGAAGAAGGTCACGTATATGAACAAAAAGCGCGCCCATTCCTCGCTGGGGGGAAAGCTTGAACGGAAAATATAACGCAGAAAGGCGTTGTAAGTCACAAGTCCGATCATGCCAAGAAAGATAACGGCACAGAACAGCTCGAAAAGAAATCGCCCGGTTGTGGTATTTTCCAGGTTTTTTTTCTTCGCAGCCACTGTTACCTTCGGGACCACCATTGTTGGTTTATTGTTGTTAGCCATAGAAAGATTTCCTTGAGGATGGGGCGGATGGCGGCTCTTCCCCGTGCGCAAAAGGCCACGCCACGCCGGGGAATGCATTGTGTGCTCCCGGAAAAAAATAACGGGGCCTGCTGCCATAAAGCAGCAGTCCCCGCTGATTAGAGACTACTTGGCCTCGCGGTAAGCGGCAGCGCTGTCAAGGATTTCCTGAGCATTGGGAACGTAGTTCTTGGAAGCAGGATCAAGGAACAGCTGCCAGCTGCGCTTGCCGGCTTCAACCATGAACTTGTGCAGTTCTTCGGTGGGCTTGTTGACACTGCCGCCATGGTCAATGATTTCCTGGGCGGACTTCTTGTCAACTTCGATCATGTTGGCCCAGCATTCCTCGGCGGACTGCTTGGCAGCATAGTCAAACCAGCCGCGGTCCTCGGCAGGCAGGCTCTGGTAGAATTTCTCGTTGATGTACAGGGCGTGGATCACAAGGATGTGACGGGTTTCGGTAATAACCGGGCACTGTTCGTACATCTTGTCGGCCACGATATCGGCGAGCGGGCTGTCGCCGCCGTCGATGACGCCCTGGTCAAGAGCGGCGGGCACTTCGGCGAAGGGCATGGGCTGTCCGGAAATGCCACATTCCTTGGCGAAGTTGGTGTAGAGCGGAATGTTGGGAACGCGCATGCGCAGTCCCTTGATGTCGTCAATGCTCTTGACCGGCTTCTTGGTGTAGAAGTTTCTGAAGCCCAGAGGGAAGGCATTGAGCATGCGCAGACCTGACTTCTCCGGGAAACCGGCGTTGATCAGCTCAAACGTCTTGCCGTTCATGGCGCGGTGGGCATGTTCGTAGTCGTCGAACAGCATGGGAGTTTCCAGCATGCCCATGGAAGACTGCAGTGAAGAGGTCTGGGTGCCCGTAGCGCACATCTGGATGATGCCTCTGCGGGTATTGGCAATGTAGGCATCTTCCTTGCCGAGCATGCTGTTGGGATAAACTTCAACCTTGTACTTGCCGTTGGACAGCTTCTCAAGAATCTCACCGAACCTGTGCATGGCGATGGTCTCAGGCACGCCCTCGGGTTTCATACCGGCGATTTTGATGACCGTGGCGCTCTGAGCAGGGCTGGCGCTCAAGCATGCGAAGCCGAAGGTAAACGCGAACACCAGAAGCAGAACATGAAGACGTTTCATCTGATCCTCCAAAGATTAAAGCTCTGAAAAAAAATTCCCTTCTCTCCAACCCGATGTTGCGCGCCAGTATACACCAGCAGTGCCCGTGTGCAGACACACCGGGGCGGACATATATCGCAGCAATAACCGGGAATCAGAAGCTGGAAATGTTGCAAGATCAACACCTTGAAACATACAGCTGTCACTCCGGAAATTTGCTGGGGACACAAAGAAAGAAATTCCAGTTGCTATTCACTTGTCCTTGGATACTATCATAAAAAAAAAACACGGTCTACAGTTCAGTCACGGATTAAGATGCTTGATACAGGTCAGGCGTTATTCACTGTCCAGCTCTCAGAAAATATCCCCGGACAATCTCTGTGACTGCAACATGCCATCAAGTACATCAGAGCACTTTTCCCGGTACTTGACGGTTCTGTCAAAAGCTTGCGTCGTTGTTGGTATGACGCCGCAATAAGCAGAGGCGAGCACAGCAGTGCCCCATGATATGAACAAGGAGAGGGATATGCCCGAACTGCCCGAGGTAGAAACAATCGTACGCACCCTGGTTCCACACCTGACAGGACGCAGAGTGGCGGATTTGTGCCTGCCCGATCCAGCATGCCTGGAAAAATGTTCCATGCCGTTGCAAACAGCGCTCGGCACGCTGATCCGATCAGTGACGCGGCGAGGCAAGTTTGTGGTATTGTGTCTTGACGCACGTGACGGCACTGTTCTTTATCTCGTTGTGCATCTGCGCATGACAGGTCGGCTTATTGTCTGCGGAGGTGTGACACCAGCCCCGCAGGACGTGGAGAGGCGCGTCCGTCTCGTGCTGCGCCTTGCTGACGCAGACAGAGGTCTTCCAGTCTGCCGCCTTCTGTTTAGTGACGTGCGTCGCTTTGGCCGCGTTTTTCTGGGTGATGCCGATGCTCTGGCCGCCTGGCCTTCCTGGGCCCGGCTTGGCCCTGAACCACTGGACATGGACGAGGACGCCTTTGCGCTGGCAGTGCGCGGCAGCCGGGCTGTGAAGGTAGTGCTCCTTGATCAGCACGTCCTGGCCGGAGTTGGCAACATCTACGCTGACGAGTCACTGCACGCAGCAGGCATCAGACCGGACACGCCGGCCAACATGCTGTCCCAGAAGCGCAAGTACCGTCTGCTGCGCGAATTAAAGCGAATTTTGCAGCTTTCCATAGAGGAATGCGGCAGCTCCATACGCGACTACCAGGACGCTGACGGAAATGTGGGTGCCTTTCAGAACCATTTCCATGTCTATGGCAGGGGTGGAAAAGCGTGTCCTGACTGCGGCGCCGTCCTGCGCCGCATAATGCTTGGCGGCCGTGGCACTGTGTACTGTCCGCGCTGCCAGAGGCACTGATTTCGGGATGCACTGTTTGCCCCAGGGGCGGCCTCTTCCTGCATTTGCCCGCATTCCGGCTTCTTGAGCCTCCCTCAGAAGGCGGCCACGTCCATTCCGTGCAAGCCTGGCCTGACGCCAGATTGTGTCGCGAAGGCATGAGTCCCGTCGATTCGAGGCATGACAGAGGCTCGTTCAAGACTCGTTCCGCTCCCCTTGTTCGGGCGCATGACAGCCGGCCTCGCCACGCACCTCTTCAAAGCCGACCGGGTCTTGGTCATTTTTCATATGTGGTCAGCAAAGCCACCTGTTTGATACGCGCAAATTATCAATTTTATTTAGTGGGTTGACTTGTCAGCCCTGTCGTACGCCCGCTCCTGGGAAATGAGC
>CAZJPT010000008.1:6973-19704 GCA_964547835.1 uncultured Desulfovibrio sp. | reverse complement strand
TACGGTGGGTGGTGTGGGAGGACGGGGCGAGCAATCGCCCCTCCTACCCGATTCTCCATTTTTGACCAGTATTTCTGACATGTGCGCATAGGCGACCTGACGCCCGTTGTCCTGTCGCACCCGCACCATAAGGCCGGCTCGTCCTCTGTTGCCGGCCAGGTCCACTACGCCGTCCCCCAGGGAAAGGATGGGCCAGCCTATACGCGCCCTGATGTCCAGTCCGTTGTGGCAGCGCCCGCGTGCAGAGCCCACGCTGTCACCGCGCCGCTCACCGAAGGGCGACGTGACCAGTGTCTGGACAGGTGGCCAGAGAGCGTGTGGGCTGCGTGGCGTCATCATCCCCGCGGCATCAGCGCAAAGGTCCTCAGTTCCGGTCCTGCTGTCGTCCGCTGCCGCGTCCTTGCTTGTCGCAACACGCCCGTCCATGACGTCTGCCGTATCGGCAGCACGCAGAGGCAGGGCTGGAAGAAACATCAGGCACAGCATCACCGTGCCTGGCAGGTGCCATGATTTCCTTGCAGTGGACCGGCTTGAAAAAGGGCTGTGAAACATAGGCTGCACAATGGTCTTCATCGCTCCGCAAAGCGGTTGCGGTCGCGGGGAATTCGAGCTTCTCTCACCACAGACGCTCTGGCTTTTGCTTCCTGAGGTCTTGCATTCATGTCCACGAGCGCAGATTCGGGCATGTTCTGCCCCATGCAGAAAATAGTGTAAGGATACAGATATCTGACGCAGGCACATACATGTCCCGCTTGCGCGGGAGCGGCTTGTATCCCCAGAGCTGAAGCGGGGGAGCCTTACGCCGCACCTGGTAAACTTTAGCGAACAGCATGGAGGCTGGCAAACAAACATATGGCAAACGTGCTGGATATATCGCACCTGCATGTGGAATTCGCCGGCCGGACCGTGCTTGACGACGTCTCCACATCTCTGCCCATGGGCGGAATGACGGTATTTGTCGGTCCCAACGGTGCCGGCAAGACCACACTGCTGCTCTGCATTATGGGTGAGGTAAAATATCGCGGACGCCTCACGCTGGCGCAGGGCGTGGCCGGTCACATAGGCTACGTGCCCCAGTCTCTGCGCGCTGAGACCTGTACACCCATCACGTGTGCCGAGTTCCTTTATCTTGGCGCCTCGCGCATGCCTCTGTGGTGTGGCGCTTCGCAGGCTACGCGCAAGGCTGTGGCCGGTGCTCTGGCCAGAGTTGACATGAGCGGCATGGAATTGCGTCCCATTGCCGATTTGTCCGGCGGGCAGATGCGCCGTCTGCTCCTGGCCGGTGCCCTGCTGCGTTCACCGCGTCTGCTTCTGCTGGACGAGCCGGCAGCAGGAGTGGATCTCAAGGGTGAACGCCTTTTCTGGGAAATACTGGACGGTCTGCGGCGCGAGACCGGTCTGTCCGTAGTCATGGTCAACCATAATCTATATCTGACGGCACACTATGCCACACACGTAGTCTGCGTGCACAACGGCGGTATCATGGCGGGCACACCGCATGAGGTGCTGACAGCGTCAAATCTCATGACCATATTTGGTGTGCCCATACACCTTTATCCCGATCACTGCGCCTTGCCGCACGAGCTGTGTCCGTCCTGCGGCGCCTTCCGCGACACGCGACAGCGCAACTGTTCCAGAAATTGTGTCTCTCAGACTGTCCAGGAGGAGGGGGCTGATGATTGAGTCACTGTGTTCCGCCCTGGGTGCCCTGCCGGTGGACTGTCTGCGGCATGCCTTTATGCAGCAGGCCCTGCTGGGATTACTGCTGCTGGCTCCGGTGACGGCAGTGCTGGGAGTGGAGGTCATCCATTTCCGCATGTCCTTCTTCTCTGACGCCATAGGGCATTCGGCCTTCGCCGGCGTGGCGCTGGGCCTGCTTCTGGCTGTTGAGCCGCGCTGGACCATGCTTGTTTTTGGCGTGCTGGTAGGCATTGGTATTGTGACTCTGCAGCGGCGCAGCAATATCAGTTCCGATTTAGCCATTGGTGTGGTCTTCTCGGCAGTGGTGGCTTTTGGTCTGGCCGTGGTCAGCCGTACGCCCGGAACTTCGCGCAGCATGCAGCAGTTTCTTTTCGGCGACATTCTGACCATCGGGCCGGACGAGCTGCGTTTTCTCATGCTGCTTTTGCCTGTGGTCCTTCTCGTGCAGCTGGCTGGCTTCAATGCCATGCTGGCAATAGCCCTCAATCCGGTCATGGCCAGGGCGCACGGCGTGCGTGTGGCCATGTGGCAGTACCTGTTCGCGGCCCTGCTGGCCGTGGTCGTCATCTTTTCCGTGTGGACCGTGGGCGTTTTGCTGGTGACGGCGCTGCTTATTGTGCCGGCCGCCTGCGCACGCAATATCTCCCGCTCCTTGCGCGCCATGTTCTGGTGGTCCATTGCCATCAGCCTGTTTGCCTCTGTTACCGGACTGGTGCTCTCGGCCCAGCCCTGGTTGTCAACGGCTACCGGCGCCACCATTATTGTTGTGAACTGTGTGCTCTTCGCCCTGTCCACCCTGTCACGTTGCAGCGTTTACGGACGTCGCGACTAAGCTTGCCAGAGTTCCGGCATGCCTGTAGTCTTTCAAGGGATCTTCTTCCAGATTCTCGTGAAACGTGCACACTGACACCCTGAGCATATCAAGACTTTCCTCCAGGTCATTAGTTGGGTATTTGCTGGAATTTCTGGCAAAATGCCAAACCTTTTCTTGTTTTCTTGAAACTGCCAGAAGCAGATTGTTTCCAGATGTGCATCAGCAGAGGTGATTCATGGGACATATATACACCGAACTTCCGTCAATCCCTATTCCGGATGACTGCAAGATCAACTGGAAAACCAAGCAGGTCTCCAGGTACTATCGTGTCGACGGGAAACGGCGCAGGCATGTCATTGGCTACGCAACCACCGACGGCATGATGTTCGCCAACGAAAGCTTCAGGACGTACTATCCCGCGGAATGGGATGCCGCGTTCGGGGACCGCGCCCCCAGCTCCAGAAAGAGAGGGGAATAGGAGAAAAATTCGATCCTCCAAAAAAACAGCCCCACGGACGACGTTTTTGATTAACAGGTGTTCCCGCTTGGCGAAAAGGAACTGTCAGGAAACAACACATCGGATAACTGCCTGGCTTCCAGTTGTGTACGACACCAGCTTATTGAACATCCTGTAAAAAACAGATGGCACAGTGACATCTGGCTTGTGAGTTATTTTCTGACAATTCCAAATTCAGGATTCTATCGCACGGGGCGCAAGCGGCCCGTATTCTGGAGATAGCAATGGCAGGCAACACCCTTGGCAACCTGTTCAAGGTGACCACATTTGGCGAGTCGCATGGCGTGGCTGTTGGCGGCGTTATTGACGGCTGTCCCCCGGATCTTTCTCTGACCGAAAACGATATGCAAAGGGCGCTGGACAAGCGCAAACCAGGGCAGGCTGCCACCAGCACCACGCGCAGGGAGTCGGACACGGTCCATATTCTCTCCGGTGTGTTTGAGGGCAGGACTACGGGCACGCCCATAGCCTTCTGCGTCTGGAATGAAAACCAGCGATCCGGGGACTATGACAGGCTCAAGGACGTCTTTCGTCCAAGTCACGCCGATTACGGTTTCTTCCAGAAGTTCGGTCTGCGCGATCACCGCGGAGGCGGCAGGTCCTCGGGGCGGGAGACCATTGCCCGGGTGGCCGCCAGCGCTGTGGCCGACATCCTGCTGGCCAGGGCCGGTATCAGCGTGTACGCGGCCACCGTGGAGCTGGGGGGCATTGGTGCAGGGTCCATAGAAATGGAGCACGCGTTTGAAAGACCATATTTCAGCGCGGATCCTGATGTTGTCACACGCTGGGACGAACTGGTGCTGGCCACGCGCAAGGAAAACGACACTCTGGGCGGCGTCACCCGCGTGGAGGTGCGCAACGCCCCGGCCGGACTGGGTGAGCCGGTCTTTGGCAAGCTTGACGGTGCCCTGGCCGGTGCCCTCATGGGCGTAGGCGCGGTCAAGGGCGTGGAGATTGGCGACGGATTCGCGGCGGCGCGCAGCAAGGGAAGCGCCAATAATGACGAGCTGCTGCCAGGCGGAAGGTTTGCCTCAAATCACGCCGGTGGTATTGCAGGAGGCCTGTCAACGGGACAGGATATCGTGGTGCATTGCGCGGTCAAGCCCATTCCCTCCATTCCCAGAACGCAGCATTCCATAGATATTCACGGCCAGCCAGTGACCCTGCTTGTTGGCGGCAGGCACGATCTTGCGGCCATTCCCCGCTGTGTTCCTGTGCACAAGGCCATGGTCAGTCTGGTCATGGCCGACATGCTGCTTTTACAGCGCAGAATGGGGAGGGGTGACGGTGCCTTCAGACAGTTCTGAGCGTTACGTACCGGGCAGTCTCATATCCGCTCAACCGCGCCATGACGGTGAGTTGAGCTTCAGTGGTGCGATTGACCGCGTTATTTTCGAGAACAAGAGCAATGGCTACTGTGTGATCCGTGTGCTGCCCGAAAAAAAGGATGCAGGCCGCAACGGCGTGCCGGTCCATGGCTTTGCCTGTACAGGGACGCTGCCCATGCCCAAGGGAGGGATGCGTCTGCGCTTCACTGGCAGGTTCGTCAACAATCCCCGGTTCGGGAGGCAGTTTGCCTTTACCGAGGCTGTCGAACAGATGCCCACCAGTGAAGCCGGACTCATAGGCTATTTGTCCTCGGGATTGATTAAGGGCATGGGCCTGTCCATGGCCGAGCGCGTTGTCAGCAAGTTCGGCAGTGACACCATGCGCGTGCTGGACGAAGAGCCGGAGCTTTTGCTCTCCGTGTCAGGCATAGGCCGCAAGATATTGACCCGCATTGTGGAATCCTGGAATGAGCACAGGGGCATCAGCTCGCTTATACAGTTTCTGCAGCCACATGGCATTTCCGCAGCTTACGGCATGCGCATCTACAACGCGTACGGTACCATGGCCATGCAAATCGTCAGGGAAAATCCCTATCGGCTGGCCATGGATATTCGCGGCATAGGCTTTCTCACTGCCGACGCCATTGCCGAGAAGCTGGGCTTTCCCAAGGATTCGCCGCTCAGGGCGCAGGGTGCCGTGCTCTATATCCTGAAGAAGGGCACTGAGAACGGCGATGTCTTCCTGCCACGCGGTGTGCTCATGCAGCGCATTGAAGAGGAACTGCACATTGATTCCGCAGTGCTTGCCCAGGCCATTTCCAGTCTGGAGCTTGACGAAAGGGTGGTGCTGGATCCCGAGCTTCTGGCGCAGAACGAAAGCGGCGACAGCGTGGGTGACCAGGCTGTCTATCTGGCTTCCTATTACAAATACGAAACCCGGACGGCCTATTACCTTGATCGTCTGCAGCGCATGCCGCGTAATGTGTCCTTCAAGGACGTGGACAAAATGATCAGGGAGGTTGTTGACGAACAGGAGCACCGCCTGGCCGCTGCCCAGACAGAAGCCATCCATATGGCATCCCGCGACAAGGTTATGGTGCTGACAGGTGGACCGGGTACGGGGAAGACCACCATTATCAAGGCCATTCTGAGCCTGTTCGACAAGGTGACGAAGCGCGTCTTTCTGGCGGCACCTACCGGGCGCGCGGCCAAGCGCATGGCCGAGGCCACCGGTCGCGAGGCTGTCACGCTGCATCGCCTGCTCGAGTACAACCCCATAAGCAACACCTTTGAGCGCAACGAGAACCAGCTCCTGGTCTGCGATCTGCTCATTGTGGACGAGGCCAGCATGATGGACGTTCTGCTCTTCTATCATCTTATGAAGGCCGTCCCCGGTGGGTGCACGGTCATTCTGGTAGGCGATATCCATCAGCTGCCTTCCGTAGGGCCGGGTGCCGTGCTTGCGGATATCATTGCTTCCGGGCGAGTGCCGGTAACACGACTCAACGAAATATTCCGGCAGTCCGGCACCAGCACCATAGTGAGCAACTCCCACCTTATTAACAATGGCGAGATGCCGAAGCTCGCGCAACCATGGGAGAGAGAATCAGATTTTTTCTTTGTGCCAGTTAACGACCCGGAGCCTGCTGCCGACGTGCTTGTGGATCTCATCTGCCGTGAAATACCCGGACGCTTTGGCTACGTGCCCCTGAGCGGCGATATACAGCTGCTGACCCCTATGCACAAGGGGGCGGTGGGCACGATTAACATGAACGCGAGGCTGCAGGAAAAGCTCAATCCGGTTCCGGCTGGCAGAACAGTAGTGCAGTTGCAGCGCGGCAACGTTGTTTACCGTGTGAACGACAAGGTCATGCAGACCAGGAACAACTACACCAAGGAAATCTTTAACGGGGATCTGGGTGTCATCAAGGAGATCGACAAGGAGACCAGACAGGTCACAGTGCGTTTTGACGAACGTGACGTGACTCTGGCAGCAGACGAGCTGGACGATCTTGTCCTCGCCTATGCCATTTCCATACACAAATCGCAGGGGTCGGAATATCCCTGTGTGGTGATACCTCTGTTCATGCAGCACTACGTGATGCTGCAGCGTAATCTCATCTACACAGCCATCACGCGCGGCAAGCAGCTGGTAGTGGTGGTAGGAGACCCCAGGGCGCTCTGTCACGCCGTGCGCAACGCCTCTGTCAGGCGCCGCTGTACGCGCCTAGCGTGGCGCCTGATGCACTATCGGCCTGTACTGGAAGCCTGACGCGTTTGCTTTTGAACATATACTTTGCTTTGAACGCAAGGGGCCGTCAGGGAAGGCGCACCTTGAACTCAAAGCTTTTAAAGGTGAAAAGTGCAGCCTCCGGAGAGGTCCAGGCTGTTCCGGGCAGTCCTGCCTTCAGGCAGAGCTGGCGCAGACAGGTGTCCAGGTCCCATCCCTGCTCTACGGCCACGGACGGCAGAAAAACGGCACTGCGTCCCCTGAGTCTGATGAAGACCCCGTCTCTGCCAATGACGACAGATTGCGGGTCAGGGCAGGGCTTCATGACATCGAGGACATTGATGTCCATGCTGATTGCCGGCCATTCGAAGCGTGTCAGCGGAGGAAAGCGCGGATCTTCAAAGGCCGAGCGCAGCGCCATGAGCCAGACGTTGAAGAAAAGCGGGTTCCTGGCTTCAAGAAGCCCCATACAGCCGCGCAGACGGGTGCCGTGCGTCTTGAGTGTGACGAAGCAGGCGAGCTTGCGCAGCAGCGATGGCGGCATGCTGTTTTCATCTGGAGGCTGTGGCTTATCGCCGTGCACATATGTGTCTATGGCTTCATAGGCAATCTTACCGAGGATAATCTGCTCTTCTTCAGGCAATACGAATGCGGGTGTCATACGCGTGTTCCTGTTTGATGTGAGGTGGCAGGCAGCAGAGGCAGTCCGGACGACAGCACAATGCCTGTTGACAGTCCCTGCACTTGAAGACCGGGGATTCTCTCGCTGCTTCCATCGCAGCCTCCTTGGCCTGCGCCCGCAAAGGCCGCGGATAATGTCCGCGAAGCGCAGGTCCTGCCCTGTTTTTATTGCGCAGCAATACGCATACCTTCGCGCAATATAGTTCCTGCAGCGTTCACATCCCTGTCGATGAGCCTGGCTTCGTCCCTTTCAGCCCGCTTTGGGCCAGCTCCTGTTCGAGCCTATATCGGCCCGCTACGAGCGCAGGAGCATCGTCGTGACCAGCAACCGGATGTCCGGTGAGCGGAGCACGGTCCCTGGTGACGCCGCAGCCCCCACGGCCTCGCCGGGTCGCCTGCTCCATCACTGCACGCCGATGCTCATAGCGGGCGAGAGCTGCCGGACGCGTGGTCTGGCCAGGAGGCTGCGCGAGCAGCCGGGGGAAATCGCCTGCGGGAATATCCGGCAGCCATGCACCCCGTTGCCGGCACATGACCAGAACCATCTTCGCAGCCGCACATCCAGTCACCGGTCCAATCCATCTCCGGGGCCTTGTGACGTGGCCCCGCAACGAGAGAGGGGACATTGGGCAGGGATCAAACCGGAGGCGCCTGACAGGGCGCCGGCGTGAAAACAAGGGATATCAGGCGTCAATGTTTCTGTACCGCTGTCAGCAGATCCTTGACGGCGTCAGTCTTTTCCCAGGTGAACTCAGGGAGTTCGCGACCGAAATGGCCGTAGCAGGACGTCTTTTTATAGATGGGACGCTTGAGCTGCAGGCGTTTAATAATATGGTAGGGACGCAGATCAAAGACTTCGCGTACGGCATCGGTAAGAACGGCGTCAGGGTATTCACTTGTATTCTGTGACGTTACCAGCACGCTGACAGGAGCTGCGATGCCGATGCTGTAGGCAATCTGCACCTCGCACACCTTTGAAAGGCCAGCAGCCACAAGATTCTTGGCGACGTAGCGGGCCATATAGGCGGCTGATCTGTCTACCTTGGAGGGGTCCTTGCCGGAGAAGGCGCCGCCACCGTGATGTCCGGAGCCGCCGTAGGTATCCTGAATAATTTTTCTTCCGGTCAGACCGCAGTCGCCCATGGGCCCGCCCACCACAAAGCGGCCGGTGGTATTGATAAAGATTTCGCAGTCGTTTTCGTTAAAATAGCCGGAAGGCTCAAGCACGGGACGAATGACCTGGCTCTTCACGGCTTCGATGATCATGTCCTGACTGGCGTGCGCCTCGTGCTGTGTGGAGACAACAACGTTATTGATACGAACCGGAATGCCGTTCTGGTATTCAAAGGACACCTGGGTTTTGCCGTCAGGACGGAAGAAGTCCACAAGGCCTTCCTTGCGCACCTTTGTCAGACGCTGCGAGAGCTTGTGCGCCCAGTATATGGGGGCGGGCATGAGCGTGTCCGTCTCAGTACAGGCGAACCCGAACATCATACCCTGATCACCGGCCCCCTGATCCTCGGGATTTTCTCTGTTGACGCCTTGAGCTATATCCGGTGACTGATGATCGATGGTGGACAGAACGGCACAGGTCTGCCAGTCAAATCCCATCTCAGAGCTGTTGTAGCCCACTTCCCTGATGGTGTCGCGGGCTACCTGCGGCAGGTCTGCATACCCCTTAGTGGAAATTTCTCCGGCGATTATGGCCATGCCAGTTGTCACCAGAGTTTCACAGGCGACGTGCGCATCAGGATCCTGTGTCAAAAGCGTGTCAAGAACCGCGTCGGAAATTTGATCTGCCACTTTGTCTGGATGTCCCTCAGTGACGGATTCAGAGGTGAAAAAATACGTTCCTACGGTCTGCATATTTGTCTCCGTACTAATTGAGGCGGATATTATCGATGAGGCGTGCCTTGCCCATTTTAACGGCGCAGGCCATGGTGACCGGCCCGGAGATCTCGTCAATCTGTGTCAGATTGTCCGAGTCAATGACCTGAAGATAGTCAAGGCGACCGAGCGGAAGTCTGCTGGCCCAGCGCAGCAGGACAGCGTCCTTAAGGACGGACGCCCTGGTTTCTCCGCGCTGCACCAGGTGTCTGGCATATTCCAAGCCTGCATAAATTTCCGGCGCCTGAGCACGCTCTTCTGCAGTGAGGTACACGTTGCGTGAGGACAGGGCCAACCCGTCCTTGTCACGTACGATTGGGACACCCACAATGCGGACGGGATAGAAGAGGTCACGCACCATACGGCGCAGTATGGCCTGCTGCTGCCAGTCTTTATCGCCGAATACAGCGCAGTCGGCCTGGGTCAGCATGAACAGCTTGGTGCAGACAGTGCAGACGCCCCGGAAATGGATGGGACGGGAAATACCGCATAACAGTCTGGACATTTCCGGGACCTCGACCCAGGTAGCGGCGTCCTGGGCATAGAGTTCCGGGGGCTCGGGCGCGAAGAGCAGATCGACATGGCGGGCTTCGGCCACGGCAGCGTCACGCTCGAGATCGTGCGGATAGGAGGCATAATCCTCGTTGGGCCCGAACTGCGTCGGATTGACGAAAAGACTGACAACAACCTTGTCGCCAAGGGTACGTGCCGTATCCATCAGTGCGGCGTGTCCGGCGTGATAGTAGCCCATGGTCGGGACAAGCACGATGCTGCTTCCTTCCTTGTGCCATTGACGGCAGATGGAGGAAAGCTCAGAAGAAGTCTTGATAATGTTCATATGTGTATATCATGGTATCCTAATATATTAAAACAGGCACGCCGCTGCCTCCATTCCTGTACCACTGACGGCAGATGGCGCAAGGCTGCGAAGAAGCTCTGACAATGTTTATATCCATATATCAATGTATACCAATATATTGAAATGATAGACTCCTTATATGCCGTGCTTGCGCAGGATTCGGGTATATGCGGAATTTGCAGCTGTATTCCAGGTCTATACCTTCTTCTGATTCTCGATATATTGCTTAATGACTGTCCTCACAGACAAGCTCTTTCAGTCAGATGTCCACGCCATCGATTAAGACCTTACGACGGTACTCTGGCCGACATTGGGCAGAGTGATTTGGATATTTTTCTAGTCATGAAGGTATGAGTATGTTATTGTTCCTTAATTCATGAAGTTACAGAGATATTGCTTCGGGAGGCCATGGAGAAAACATCTCACGACCTGCCTCCAGTCTCCAGAGAAGCACCGGCGGCAAGGCCAACTATCTCCCGAATGATTGACTATACCAGGAATCAGCATCTAACTTTGCTAAAATATGGCGACACTAAATATATCAATATAAACAACACATTATTTGATATCTTCGCATGCATGGGTGCCCATTGGCTACGCTACTATCTTCCCAGCACCTATGTCGATGAATGAAATTGTTGAAATCACTCTGCCCAATGTCGGTCTGGGCACCATACCACATGGTATTTGCAGGCGCATACCACATTGCAGCTTGTCTTGTACATTATGTTTTCTATTATATAGCATACAAATATCTAGCGCAAGCAAAAATATCCAGCCTGCGCGGGAGCGGCTTATATCCCCATCGCTGGCGATGGGCTTTACACCGCATCTGGTATCGGAAAAATGGCCTGGAATTCTGTAGTACGAGCTCAACCTTGTGGTGTGCAACGTGAGCGCTGCCCCGCAGGCCAGGCCCCTGCTCGAGGACTCCCTTGCCGGCCTCGCCTTCGTGACCCGGGGCGCGCCGACATGGTGGCCAGCCGCGGCATCCAGGCCGCCATGAACGCCACCATGGAGACGGATGGCTTCGTCTTCACACCCTTTGCGGCCATCTAGTGTCAAGTTTGTGAATTTAGTGATTGAATTTTGACTGAGCCCATAATCATGTGATATCGGCCTCCTAACAGGAGATTGTGTTTAGCTCAAAAAGTTTATACGCATGCTATCATAGTTGAATAACGACGTTTTGAGACCAACATACCACAGCAAATTTATGCCATTAGACACTAGGGTGGCAGCATGCTCTGCAACACGGGCTCCCGTATCGACCTGCGGCCCCTGAACCTCATCTGTGGAGAACGCCAAATCTGTCATTTTATCAGCTCAGCAAAAATCGTGTCAAAACCTCACTCGTCAGCCATGGTGGCAGTCAGCTGGGACTGGCGTTGCGCAGCAATGTCCGTCACTATTGACGTCGTGTGCATTTCAAGGCACATGCCATGTCCTCACACGCAAAGCATTGACGCTCCGGTCTGCCGGGGCGATGGGAGAAGGAGAGAGCCGTATGACCAGTGACAGCGCGCTCAGAAACAAGAGCAGGATGCGGGCGTACTCCGCACGGAGGCCCCTGAAAGTCTGGGTCAAGAGTCTGGGCTGTCCAAAGAACCGCGTGGACACGGAAATGCTCCTGGGGCAGCTTGGCAACGTGCGCCTGGTGAAGCGTGTGCGTCAGGCGGATGTGGTCATTCTCAATACGTGTGGCTTTATTGAGCCTGCGGTGCGCGAATCAGTGAGAAATATTCTGGGTCTGGCTGCTGAATGCGTCGGCTTGGCAAGGAAAAAGCCTCTGCTGGCAGTGGCCGGCTGTCTTCCAGGGCGCTATGGCGTCGATGCACTGGCCGGCGATCTGCCGGAAGTGGACATATGGCTCACACCAGCCGAACGCGATGTGTGGGGGAAGCAGCTTTGCGAAGCTGTACACAGTGTGTATCAGCCTGGCGAGAGAGCTTTTCTCCCCTGCTCCTACGCCTATCTCAAGATATCCGAAGGCTGCCGGCACCGCTGCTCCTTTTGTACCATCCCCTCCATACGCGGACCACTGCGCTCGGCCAGTCCGGAGGTTCTGATGGGCGAGGCGCGCAGTCTGGCAGGCAGTGGAGCGAGAGAGATCGTTCTGGTGGCACAGGATCTCACTGATTACGGGCATGATATCGGCCTTGAAGATGACGCCCTGCCCGGGCTTATGCGCAGGATTGCAGACATTGACGGCGTAGACTGGCTGCGCATGCTCTATCTCTATCCTGGTGGCGTGAGCACGGAGCTGCTCAGGGCAGTGCGCGATGTACCTGCCATTCTGCCCTATTTCGACATGCCTCTGCAGCACAGTCATCCCGACATCCTCAAAAGTATGGGGCGTCCGTTCGCTGTGGACGCCGAGCGCATCTGCATGCGCATACGCGAGGCCATTCCCGAAGCGGCGCTGAGAACAACCTTTATTGTGGGCTATCCTGGCGAGACCGACGCACACTTCAGGCACTTGTGTGATTTTGTTGAGCGCGTGCGTTTCGTGAATATGGGCGTGTTCACGTATTGGCCGGAGGAAGGAACCAGGGCTGCTGCTCTGCCTGATCAGGTTGAGCAGGCCGTCAAGGAGGAGCGGCTGGCTGAGCTTATGGAGCTGCAGCAGGAGATCAGCCGGGAGTATCTTGAGAAACAGCAGGGCAGCGTCATGGATGTTCTCGTGGACGAGCCCAATGAAGAGTGGCCTGGCC
>CAZJPT010000008.1:0-6963 GCA_964547835.1 uncultured Desulfovibrio sp. | reverse complement strand
GAAGGCAGGGTGTGGTTCCAGGCTCCCGAGGTGGATGGCAAATGCTACATCAGTGGTCCGGGAGTGATAAAGGGAGCCATGGTGCGTGCGTCCATTGAGGACAGCTCGGAATACGATCTGGTAGGCTTGAGCGTCGAGGACGAATAGGATTGCGCAAGGGTGCGGGCGCGGTCGTGCGGACGACAAAAAAGAGCGGAAGACATGTTGTTTTCCGCTCTTGCACAAGCAACTGTTTCCAAGTTCCGAAAAGTACTTACTGGAACAGAACTGACTTTCCGGAAGAGCCCATGACGTCGCGGATCTTGCGGGCCACCATCTTGTACACGGCCTCTCTGGCCGGCTTCAGATACTGGCGCGGATCAAAGTGCTCGGGATGCTCGGTCATATGCTGACGGATGGACGCTGTCAGAGCAAGACGAATGTCAGTGTCCACGTTAATCTTGCAGACGCCCATGCGGGCAGCCTGACGGAGCATATCTTCCGGCACGCCCCTGGCACCGCTTACGTTGCCACCATATTTGTTGCACAGTTCCACGAACTCCTGCGGGACTGATGAAGCGCCATGCAGGACCAGGGGATAATTGGGCAGCTTCTTGCAAATGGTTTCCAGTCTGGGGAAGTCCAGGAACGGCTCCCCCTTGAACTTGTAGGCGCCGTGGCTGGTGCCGATGGCGATGGCCAGGGAGTCACATCCGGTCTTTTCCACAAAATCAACAGCCTGGTCGGGATCGGTAAAGGCATGCTCGGCATTCTGCACGTGTTCCTCGATGCCAGCCAGCTTGCCCAGTTCGGCCTCGACCCAGACGCCGCGTGGGTGTGCGTATTCGACCACTTTCTTTGTGATGGCGATATTTTCCTCATAGGGCAGCGCGGAGCCGTCGATCATGACCGACGTGAAACCTCCGTCAATGCAGTCTTTACACATCTCAAAGCTCGGGCCGTGATCCAGGTGTACGCAGACCGGGATGCCTGGGTCCTCGGCGAGCGCAGCCTCAACGAGCTTCATGATGTACGTCTGCCCGGCGTACTTGCGGGCGCCGGCTGATACCTGAAGAATGAGCGGTGACTTTTCTTCAGACGCAGCACGCATGATGCCCTGAATGATTTCCATGTTGTTGACATTGAAAGCGCCAATGGCGAACTGCCCTTTGTAGGCAGCCTCGAACATTTTGTTGGGGCCGATAAGCGGCATGGCAAATCCTCCAGGAAAAGAGAGTGGGGGTGCGAACAGCCTTATTTTCCCCAGCTTGGGGGAAAGGGCGGCATGCGCAAACCGCGGACAGGCGGTGCGTGTGCCCTATGCAAACAGGACAATATCGTATTTTGCGAGATATGGCTATCAAAAATCTTCGTGACACACCCAGCCATGTCCCTTTTTATACAAGGACAATCGCCTCACGCATCGTCTGCTGGATCAGGAAGAGGGTGACGGCGCAGAACCTCCAGTCCGGCCTCGTCCGTGAACGCGAAGCACAGCGGTGTGACCGTCACGTACCCCTGGCTCAGCAATGCCTTGTCAGTGCCTGGGGACACGTCCTTTTCAGGCACTTCGCCCACAAGCCACCAGTAGCTGGTACCGCGCGGGTCCTTGCGTTCCAGATAGGTGTTTTTCCAGACTGCCGTTGTCTGGGGACAGACACGCAATCCCTTGGCCGCGGCGAGCGTTCCGCCGGGGTAGTTGACGTTGATGACGCGCCGCCTGGGGATTTCTGACCAGATAATGCTTTCCGCCAGGTGCACGGCGTGCCGCGCCTTGCCGAGGAGATCCACGGGATCGCTTTCGTCGTCCGAGATGGCCATGCTGGGCAGTTCCTCGTGACAGGCCTCGGTAGCTGCACCCACGGTTCCTGAGTAGAGAATGTCGGGCCCGACATTTTGACCTGCGTTGATGCCGCTCATGACAAGATCCGGGCGCTCGGTGAGGATAGTGCCCAGCGCCAGCTTGACACAGTCAGCCGGCGTCCCCTGCACGGCCAGCCCCTGGAAACCGGGCTGCGACACATGCATGGCCTGCAGAGGCTTGTAGAATGTCAGGGAATGGCCGACACCGGACTGCTGCTGCATGGGCGCAACCACAGTGACGTCGTGACCGCGTTCAACGAGGGCCGTGTACAGGGCTATAAGTCCTCTGGCGTGTATGCCGTCATCATTGGTGAGCAGAACTTTCATCAATCCGTGGCGCCACGGGTTCTCCGTAGTGGAGAGGCGCCTCCTCCTTTTTTGTAGTGTCATGGCCCGTCCCGCCGCGGGGACGGGGCGTTCCGCAAAAAAAATAGCTCACGTATGCCATGCATGGCAACAAAGCCCTCCATGATTTGACGCATTGGCAAAGGCAGCCACAACATGGGGCGTACAGGCTACAAAAGCGTTGACTTTTAATGCCTTTCGGGGAAATGTCAGTGCCGGAAAGCTTTTTCCCAGCGGTATTTCATAGAAAGGACCATCTGTGGCGTGAGCGTGAGAAAAAGGACACTGCCGCCGCTTTTTGCATCAGGAGGCAGCGCTTTCCATGAGCCCGCACCCATTGCCGGGAGGGGCATGGCAGCGCCGTAAATGTATGATAGGCAAAGGAATGTATGTCAGCGCCATTACCCAGCAGAATCAGGCCGTTTCAGGTGTGTTTCGCGTGAGTGATGTGGCCCGGCAGCAGAAGAACAATGGCGAGAATTACTGGGCCTTCAACATCAATGACGCTTCCGGCGCAATGCCTGCAAGGCGCTGGCCTCAGGGAGGCGTGCTTGCGCCTCAGGATCTGCCGGAAGGCGCCTATGTCCTGCTGCAAGGAGCAGGCTCACCCTACAGAGAGCAGATGCAGGTGCGCGCTGATGTCGTGCGCGTGCTGACTGACGAGGAAATTGCAGCACTTGACCCGGGAGATTTTCTGCCGCCACCACCCTACGACGGTCCGGGCTGTACTGCGCGGCTGCTTGAGCTTATGGAGCGGGAGACGGCAGGGACGCCCTGGAACAGGCTGGTGCACGCCTGGTTTGGCAGGGAAGAGAACAGAAAGGCCTTTGAGTACGCCTCAGCCGCAAGATCCGTGCATCACATCGGTCGCGGCGGGCTGGCCGCGCATACACTCGAAGTCTGTCGTCTCTGCGCAGCCGTTGCCGACGTCTGTGGGGACGTAGACAGGCCGGCGCTGTTGTGCGGAGCGCTCTTTCACGACATCGGCAAGCTCAGTGAAATGGAGACAGGCATCTACGAGACACAGTACACAGTGCCGGGCAAGCTCCTGGGGCATCTTGTCATTGGCGTCACTATGCTGCTTCCCTACTGTCTGCAGGCTGAGCTGCCAAACCCTCTGCGCATGCATCTGTTCCACCTCATTCTCAGCCATCATGGCACGCCGGAACATGGCGCCGTCAAGGCCCCTGCCACGCGTGAAGCTGTCATCCTTGCGCAGGCCGACATGATGTCCGCCAGGCTCAATACCATGGCCTCGACCCTGCAGAGTCTTTCCGAGGGTGCCATGACGCCAAGGGACGTCTTTGCCGTAGGTGGCCCCGTCTACCATCCAGTCTCTACGGCCAGCGCCATGGCGAGCCCGGCGACCGACGTGGCGTCAGTGCAAGCTTCCGCATGCGTCACGGCCTGCGAAGAAAGCGCAGAGCACGTGCCTGTCCAGGACTCCAGGCGCCCCCTTGCCACAGACGGCAGGGGCGGGAACCCGGGAGCACCCAGAGAACAAAATGTGGCGCGAAAAAGTCGTCCAGGTGACTGCACACGTGCCGGTTCTCTGCTGCATTACGCCATGAGGGACAATACAAGGCGCTGACTGCGGGGCTGCTGGCATGATTTGCGCGCTGACAGGGTGTTGTCTGCTTTTGTCAATGACGGTGATTCATGCTAACAATTCTTCCCGCGTGCAGTCTGCCCTTTGCAGACGTGTCGACACAAGGCAACGGAGGCTCCATGTTTATCACCTTTGAGGGCGTTGAAGGCTCTGGCAAGTCAACAGCCGTCTGCGGTGTCGCCAGACGTCTGGCGGCCCGCGGCTGCGAGGTGCTGGTCACCAGGGAACCTGGCGGGAGCGAACTCGGTCGCGAGCTGCGTCAGCTGCTGTTAGGCACCACTCAGGATTTGGACCCCATGGCCGAGCTCTGCCTCTTCCTTGCCGATCGCGCCCAGCATGTCGCCAAAGTCATCCGGCCTTCGCTGGCAAAGGGCATCGTCGTTCTCTGCGACCGTTACGCGGACTCGACTATGGCCTATCAGGGCTGGGGCCGGGGTTTGGACAAGGAGGCAATTGCCACACTGAACGCCATCGCGTGCCATGGACTTGTCCCTGACCTCACACTGGTACTCGACGTGCCGGTTGAAGAAGGGCTTAGGCGTGTGGCCAGACGCAACGCAGATGGCAGCGGCGTTGCCGAGGGGCGTATCGACAGGGAGACCGTCAGCTTTCACAAGGCTGTGCGCGAAGGCTTCCTCAGCTTGAGCCGTCAGGAGCCGAAACGCGTGCGGCTTATTGATTCAGGACCTCCCAGGGAAGAGGTGCTTGAGGTCTGCATGCGGGAGATAGACGCCCTCTGGGCAGACCGGTTTCCCGACTGAGTGAGCTGCGCCCCGGAGTGCATGATGACTGCGGACGCATGCTGCCTGACAACTGTTCTGACTCTGCACAACATTTTATGGCGGCGCTTGCAGGCGCCGGTATTTATTCATACAGCGTGACGCGCAGGCGTCCGGAGGTTTTTTATGCGTGAGATATATGTTTTTGACAGTGCTGCCCCGAATATGATTCGTCCGCTCGCTGATGCCGTCGACGTAGAGCCCATGCTCCTGCAGGCCGTACAGAATGAAAACTTTGACTGGCTTGATCCCATGTTTGCTTGTGGCGATCCGGAACTTCTGTACATGACCTGCCTGAAGCACCCCAAGAATGCCGGTGGTATCCTGATGATGTTCTACGAGAGTGTCGAGGAAGCCATGTTCTATGTGATTTGCTCGAGCAATCTGGATCTCGTTACGGCAATTTCGCATTTTTCCAGCATGGTTTCCAACGCGCGCTACGGCGTTGATATTTTCGATAACGCCAACGAAGAGGACGAGTAACGCCGGCAATGGCGTGACGGCGCGGCTCTGGCCGCGCCGCCGGAATGAACAATGAACACGGAACAGTTTACGCGTGCGCCCGGTTCGCTGGGCGTGGTGTTTTTTCCAGCCTTTGACTGGGCCATATCGCCGACGCATCCAGAACGCGAGGAGCGCCTGCTCTATACAAGGGATCAGCTGAAGGAAGAGGGACTGTTCGATATCGAAGGCATTACCGAGTACAGACCTTCTCTGCTCCCATCCGAGTGGGTGACGCGCGTGCATTTCTGCCTGCCGTCGCTTTCTGCAACCGTGTCGGAATCCGACCTTGTCGCCGCCGGCGGAGCTGTGACCGCAGCCAGACTGGTGCTTGAAAAAAAGGAGCACAAGGCCTTTGCCCTTGTTCGTCCGCCTGGACATCACGCCATGCGTGTGGTGCACGCCAACCGCGGCTTCTGTGATATCAACAACGAGGCCATCATGCTGGACTGGGTGCGCCGCAACTACCTTGCTCCGGAACAGGGACGGGCGCTGCGCGTGGCCATTGTGGACACCGACGTGCATCATGCGGACGGCACCCAGGACATCTTCTGGAATGATCCGGACACGCTCTTTATTTCCCTGCATCAGGACGGACGCACGCTCTATCCTGGCAGCGGTTTCATCAGTGAGAGCGGCGGCCCGGCAGCGCTGGGGCGCACTGTTAACATTCCTCTGCCGCCTGGAACCTCGGATGAGGGATATCTGCACGTGATCGAGCACGTGGTGCTCCCCATACTGCGTGATTTCAAACCCGATCTCATCATCAATTCCGCAGGTCAGGACAATCACTTTACGGATCCGCTGGCAAACGAGCTTCTTACAGCCCGCGGCTACGCGGCGCTCAACGCCCGTCTCAATCCCGACATTGCTGTGCTCGAGGGTGGCTATTCCATCCGCGGCGCGCTGCCCTACGTGAATCTTGCCATATGTCTGGCTCTGGCCGGTCTGCCTGCCGGGGACATCGTAGAGCCGGACTGGACGCCGGAGAAGGTCAGACAGGCCCCGGAAATCATGCCCTGCGTGTGTCGTGTTGCGGATCTGGTGCTTGAACAGTACTTCAATCCGCCCGTGATTCCTTACGAGGGCAGCGAGACAGGGGGCATGTGGGTTCGCGAGCGGCATGTCTACTACGACACCAATGGAGTCAGAGAGCGCCAGCGGCAGTCGTATCGATTATGCCCTGACTGTTACGGCTACGCCCTGCGCGAGACAGCATCGTCGCGTACATCGCTGTCGTATTGTATGGAGATTCCCCGCTGCGTTTGTCCGTCCTGCCTGGAGGCGGCGCGTGCGAAACTGGAGGGGGCTAGGCGGAGCGGGCGTTACGCCCATGTTCTGCTCATTGACGAATCTGACGGCAATCCGGTCCAACCCTGGCCGCTGGAGGCAAAAACATGGCAAGAGACATTCTGATTATCGGTGCCGGTGGCGTCGGCAGCGTTGTGGCGCATAAGTGTGCTCAGGCTTCCCTCAACGGTGCGTTCGGCAGAATCGTGCTGGCCAGCCGCACGGAATCCCGTTGCAGGGATGTTGCCGCATCAGTCAGGCAGCGCCTTGGTGTCAGCCTGCAGACAGAACGCGTAGATGCCGACAATGTGCCTGAGCTGTGCAGCCTCATCCGTGCCGTGAAGCCCTTCATGGTACTGAACATCGCGCTCCCCTACCAGGATCTTCACATTATGGACGCCTGCCTTGAGTGCGGTGTGCATTACCTGGACACGGCCAACTATGAGCCCCTGGACACGGCGAAATTTGAGTACAAATGGCAGTGGGCCTACCAGGACCGTTTCCGCGAGAAAGGACTGACAGCCCTGCTGGGATCGGGCTTTGATCCCGGCGTCACCAACGTCTTTGCGGCCTGGGTCATGAAGCACGAGCTCGACG
>CAZJPT010000007.1:4450-19928 GCA_964547835.1 uncultured Desulfovibrio sp. | reverse complement strand
AAACCCAACATTGACCATGAGAGGCAAAAAAATGAAAGTCCACGCGACATTGGCGCGTTGACGAAGACTAGTAACGCGTGAAACAGGAGTGTCGCGCCTCGGAGGAGAGAATGGACGTTTTTCGGCTCAGAGACAGGATTATCCTTGAAGACTATGCGAAGTTTTCAAGCTCGTTTATCCACATAGCTGACGAGCGCATCAAGCAGGAGGTCGAAGAGAAGTTTGGAGCCGGAGTGCTCTGGCCTGCGCCTCTTTTGCAGCTCAATCCTTCCTATGAGTCGGGAGGCAGTATTCAGGATCTCGTCAGTCAGGGTGTGCTTGACGCGCGCTGCGCAGAAATTTTCCGCATTCGCAAAAATGGAGACGGCACCCATGAGCCCATGGAGCTCTACAAGCATCAGACCGAGGCCATCATTGCCGCGCAGCGTGGTGACAACTATGTTCTGACTACGGGCACAGGATCGGGGAAAAGCCTGTCCTACATCATTCCCATTGTGAATGAGGTGCTTAAAAATGGTTCCGGGAAGGGGATACAGGCTGTCATCGTCTATCCCATGAACGCCTTGGCCAATTCGCAGGAAATCGAGCTCGAGAAATTCCTGAATAACAGCCATGAGCACAGTTCCGTCATCTTCAAGCGCTACACAGGTCAGGAAATCAGAGAGCAAAGGGAGGAAATCACTTCCGATCCTCCGGATATCCTGCTGACAAACTACGTCATGCTTGAGCTCATTCTCACGCGCCCCTACGAAAAAAAGCTTGTCGAGGCGGCAAAAAATCTGCGCTTCCTGGTCTTTGACGAGCTGCATACCTACCGTGGCAGACAGGGCGCTGACGTGGCCATGCTCATCCGTCGTCTCAGGGAAACCCTGTGCAAACGCGATCGTCCTTTCCAGTGCGTCGGCACATCCGCTACGCTGGCCGGGCCAGGCACCTTTCAGCAAAAACGGGATATTGTGGCCCGCGTGGCCTCCAGACTTTTTGGTGACCATGTAAGCGCAGACAACGTCATTGTTGAAACCCTGCAGATGGAGACTGGTGACGTCGACATCGAAGCGGCTTCCTTTGTAAGTGAGCTGAGGGACATTCTTTCCCGAAAAGAAGAGTTTCCCGACACCCGTGACGCCTTCATTAAAAATCCGCTTGTTGTCTGGATTGAGAAGAATATCGGCGCTGCGGTTCGGCAGGGCCGTGTCGAGCGCTGTCAGCCCCGTCCCCTGCGAGGCAGAAACGGTCTTGCGGAAAGCCTTTCAAGGCTCACCGGTGTGGATGAGGCTGTGTGCGAGAGCAGACTCAAGCAGGTACTGATTGCCGGAAGCGGCATCATGAAGAAAAACGGGAAACCTGTCTTTGCCTTCAAGCTCCATCAGTTCATCAGCAAGGGCGACACCGTCTACGCCACCATTGAGCCAGAGGATACACGCGCAATCACCCTCTTTGCGCAAAAATCGGCCCCGGACAGGAAAACGGAGACACCACTTTTTGCCTTGTGCTTCTGTCGCGAGTGCGGCAAGGAGTTCTATTCCGTTACCATGCACAAGGACCGGGACGGGAAGAAGGCCATCTTCACACCTCTTAATCCTGGAGAATCGCAAGGAGACGGCATCAAGGGATATCTTTTCATCAGTAAGAATAATCCCTGGCCAGACATTGCCGAACAGGTCGTTCAGAAGATTCCCGAGGACTGGATCGAGGAAAAGAACGGCAAACAGCTGCCGAAAAGAAGCAAGAAAAGCAACCTTCCAGACCAGTGGTTCGTGCGCCCTGACGGGAGCGCAGCAACGACGCCCGACTCAGGGGGGACGCGTGCGTGGTTTTTGCAGGCGCCCTTTGTTCTGTGTCCTGAATGCCTCATTACCTACGACAAACGGGTGGATGAATTCAGCAAGCTGGGCACCCTGGGTACCGAAGGCCGCAGCACGGCCACTACCATTTTGTCCATGTCCGCAGTTAACCATCTGCACGAAGAACCGGGTATTGAGGCTAAAGCATGCAAGTTCCTTTGTTTTTCTGACAACAGGCAGGATGCCTCCCTGCAGGCCGGTCATTTCAACGACTTTGTGCAAATCAGCCTCATTCGTTCGGCCCTCTACAATGCCCTTGCCAGGGCCGGGGACACAGGGGTCGTGCACGACGTGCTGCCCGAATGCGTCCTCAATGCGCTTGGCAGCGGCTATGCAGACGGCGTTTTCCCGCCATCCATGTACTCAAATGCGCCCAGGGCCGAGGGTGAGGCAAAAGACTGGGCGAATAAAACCTTTCGGGATATACTGGAATACTACATCTATACCGACCTGCGCCGCGGATGGCGTATTGTTGCCCCAAATCTTGAGCAGTGCGGCCTTCTGAATATTTCCTATCCCGCATTGGATCATATCTGCGGACGGGATGTTTTGTGGCGGGGCAATGACCATTTGTTCAGGAAGTCAGCCGAAGAGCGCAAGAATATGGCGGTCATGCTGCTTGATCTGCTGCGAAGCCGGCTGGCCATATATGTTGACTGCCTGAAAGAGGACAAACAGGAGCAGCTCGAGCGCCAGAGCAGGCAGAGACTTGTCTTCCCCTGGGTGTTTGAGGAACGTGAAAAATTAATTTCGGCCAGCTATGCCTATATTTATCGGCAATCAGGCAAGAGGTACACTGATCCCGGCAAAAATGGCATATCACTCTCGCCCAAGGGTAACTTTGGACGCTGGCTCAAAGGCAGTCAGCTTTTTCCAAAAGCGACAAATGACGATATTGTCGCCATTATTGACTGCCTGGTTTCTGTTTTGTGCTTTGAAGGCGTTCTTGTTCAGGTCAATCGCCATGGAGCGATCATTCAGGAAAGTGGCAGCGACAGAGAGCGCCTGTATCAGCTTAAAGCTGACGCCATGCTCTGGAAGGCCGGAGATGGAAAGGTGGCCAGGAGGGATCCTTTCAAGGTGCGCAGTACCACAAAGGCTGCCCTGCGCTCAAATGACTATTTTGTGGACCTGTACCGCAATGCCGTGAAAAAGGGGTACAGACTGCACGCGCACGAGCACACGGCCCAGGTGTTGGCCAGCGAACGTGCCCAAAGAGAGGAGGATTTTCGTAGTGCCACACTGCCGGTGCTGTTTTGTTCTCCGACAATGGAACTGGGCATAGACATCTCCGAGCTCAATGTCGTCGGTATGCGCAATGTGCCGCCGACATCCTCCAATTACGCCCAGCGCAGCGGCCGCGCTGGCAGAAGTGGCCAGCCGGCCCTTGTTATTACCTACTGCGCCCAGAGCAGTTCCCATGATCAGTATTTTTTCAGAACCCCTGAGGAAATCATTGCCGGCAGCGTCACCACACCGCGCATTGATCTTGCCAATGAGGAGCTGATTCGCGCCCACGTGTACGCTTTGTGGCTGGCGGCCTCGGGCCTCAATTTGCGAAGCAGTCTGTCTGAACTGCTCAAGTTTGATGACCCCTCCCTGCCGCTTGAAGACAGTGTCAAGGAACATCTGAATAAACAAATGTTCCGTGATATCACTGCGATACAGGCTGGCAACATCCTCAAGGGGCTTGCTTTGGAACTGCAGTCCTGCGACTGGTATTCAGCCGACTGGCTGAAGAATGTGCTCGACGAACTGCCGGAACGCTTTGAGCAGGCCTGCGAGCGCTGGAGAGATCTGTATAGTTCTGCCAGGGAACAGTACGAGCAGCAGCACAAGCGAGCCATAAACCCCAAATTAACCAGAAGAGAGCAGGAGCAGGCAAACAGGCTGAGCCAGGAGGCATATAGTCAGATGAGACTGCTCATGGACAGCAAGAACGCATTTCAGGCGGACTTCTATTCGTACCGCTATTTTGCCAGCGAGGGCTTTCTTCCAGGCTACAACTTCCCCCGTCTGCCGCTCTCTGCATATATTCCCGGCAGCAGTCCCCGGAAAAACCAGAATCAGCAGGAATACATTTCCAGACCCCGTTTTCTGGCCATATCCGAGTTCGGTCCGGCCAGCGTCATCTATCACGAAGGCTGCAAGTACAGCATATCGAAAGTCATCATGGGCGTACAGGATGGCGGCGCCCTTCCAGTGAGTATGGCCCGGCTCTGCAATGACTGCGGCTGGCTGGAGATGGATCTGGCCACAGACCTCTGCGCCATGTGCGGCTCAGTCCTTCCTGTTGCCATGACGAATTTGTTCAGGATGCGCAATGTTGTCACCAGACAGCGTGCGCGCATCACCTCTGACGAGGAGGAAAGAATGCGCTTCGGCTACAGGCTGGTGAGCGGCTACAGGTTCGAGGAACACGGGGGCATGCCAGCCCACAAGGATGCCCGGCTGTGCGACTCTTCCGGCATTCCTCTGGCTTTGCTGAAATACGGCCATGGAGCAACTCTGTGGCGCATCAACATGGGCTGGATACATAGTAAAGAAATCAGTCCCGCTGGTTTTTTGCTTGACAAAAACAAAGGGATATGGCTGCGCGACGGGACAATGACAGGCAGCGACGCAGACGTGGACCTCGACGATCCGGCTGTCTTCCGTGAGGTTGAGCGCGTAATCCCCTATGTCGAAGACCGCAAAAACTGCCTTGTCATAACGCCTGAAGAGCCTCTGGAAGCCGCCCGGATGCATTCTCTCTTGTACGCGCTCAAACAGGCCATACAGCGCCATTACCAGCTCGAAGATGGCGAGCTGCTGGCTGAGCTCATGCCCAGTACCGGGGATCCGAAGACGCTCTTCTTTGTGGAGGCTTCTGAAGGAGGAGCCGGTGTCCTGCGCCATCTTGTGGAGGACAAAAAAGTCATAGGTACCATTGCCAAAACGGCGCTTGACATCTGCCATTTCGATGCGCAGGGCAATGACCTTGGCAAGGCGCTGCACGCAGCCGAGATCTGCGTGTCAGCCTGCTATGACTGCCTCATGAATTACAAGAACCAGCGCTCCCACAAGCACCTCAACCGTCACTGCATAAAGGATTTGCTGCTTTCCTGGATGAAGGCTTCACTCATTCCTGTCAGCAAGGCACAGCCTGACATTGAGGCCTTAAAAAGAAAATGCGACAGTGAGCTTGAGCGCAGCTGGCTGGATTTTCTCCACAGCAATGGTCTGCGTCTGCCGGACGATGCGCAGTACCGCATCGATGCCTGCAACACTGTAGTCGACTTCTGGTACGCGCACGAAACGACGGCCATCTACATTGACGGTCCCTGGCATGGTTTTGCGGACAGACAGGCAAGAGACCAAAGGCAGCAGGATGCTCTGGAGGACATGGGGATCAGTGTCATCCGTTTTGACGATAGCGGGCAGTGGATGGCAGAAGTGCAGAATCACCCGGCCCTGTTTGGTTACAAAAAATAGGGAGGCGACATGCCATACGAACCAGGTTCCCTTGTTTCGTTCCGGGGACGCGAATGGGTTGTCCTGCCGCGTCTGCATGATGATGGTCTGGTGCTCAAGCCTCTGGGAGGCATTGATCTTGAGGTTGTGGAAATATCTTCGGATCTTGAAAAAGTGTCTCCAGCGACGTTTTCCCTGCCGTCTCCCAAAGATGTCGGCAACGCGCAGTACTGCGCACTGTTGCGCGATGCGGTACGCCTCGGACTGCGGGCAACAACAGGCCCGTTCCGCTCCTTTGGCCGTATAGCCGTAGACCCGCGCCCCTATCAGCTTGTTCCGCTGCTTATGGCCATGAGACAGGAGGTGGTGCGCCTGCTCATTGCCGATGACGTGGGTATTGGCAAGACAGTGGAGGCGCTTCTCATTGCAAGGGAGCTGCTTGATCGCGGCGAGATCCGCCGTCTGACTGTCCTGTGTCCGCCGCAGCTTGCCCAGCAATGGCAGAAGGAGATGGCTGAAAAATTCCATCTTGAGGCAAAACTCGTCCTGCCTTCCACAGTGCACAGACTGGAGCGCGGCCTGGGGCCTGGCACGTCCCTTTTTGAAGTCTTTCCCTGCACCATTGTCTCTCTTGATTTCATCAAGTCCGACAGGCACAAGAATGAATTTCTGCGTGCCTGCCCGGAATTTGTCATTGTTGACGAGGCTCACTCCTGCGCCTTTCCCCATGGTGGCAGGGGGCGCCAGCAGCGCTATGAGCTTGTGCGCGAGCTCGCCAGTGACGCAGGGCGGCACATGCTCTTTGTCACAGCCACTCCACATTCGGGCAAGGAAGACGTCTTTCGCTCGCTGCTGACCTTTCTCAAGCCCGAATTCGCCAATTTGCCTGATGATCTCACAGGTCGCGAACACGAAGCCGAACGCAGGCACCTGGCAAGGTACTTTGTGCAGCGCCGGCGCGGTGATGTGCGCGCCATGAAAATGGACACGCCTTTCCCGACCAGAGTACCTGTTGAGGCCACCTGGAAGGGCAACGAAAAATGGCAGAAGCTTTTTGAAGAATGTTTCTCACTGGCCAGTGAAACAGTGAGCAGCCGGGAGGGAAGCACGCTCTGGCAGCAGCGTATAGGCTGGTGGTCAGCGCTTGCCCTTTTGCGTGCCGTGTCCTCCTCTCCGGCAGCAGCAGCGCAGACCCTGGAGGCCAGAGCCCTTGGCGTGGATCAGGCTGAAGATGTGCGTCTGCTTGACGAGCTTGGCAGTCAAACCGTCTACGACATGGACGCCAGTGAGGAAATGCTCATTACAGACACGCTTCCCGGAGCTGATGTGACAGGTGACATCACCGGGAGCGCTGGCCCGACCAGGGCCCGCTACAAAAAGCTTGCCCAGATGGCGCTGGCCCTGAAAGGGGACATGGACCCCAAGCTGAAGCCCCTTGTGCCAAGACTGAGAAAACTGCTTGAGGACGGGTATTCGCCCATCGTTTTTTGCCGTTTTATTCCCACAGCTGAATACCTGACCGAGGAATTGCGCAAGGTCATGGGCAAATGCGACATTGAGGCCGTGACCGGCCTGCTGCCGCCTGATGAGCGTGAGGCCAGGGTCCTGGCGCTGGGGCAGCGGGAAAAGCGGATTCTCGTGTGTACGGACTGTCTTTCCGAAGGCGTCAACCTTCAGGACAATTTCAACGCTGTCGTGCACTACGATCTTTCCTGGAACCCTGCGCGTCACGAACAGCGTGAAGGGCGCGTTGACAGATTCGGACAGTCCATGCCCGAAGTGCGCGTGCTGACGCTGTGTGGGCAGGACAATCCCATGGATGGCATGGTCCTGGATGTGCTGCTGCGCAAGCACGAGGCCATACGCAAATCTCTTGGTGTGTCTGTCCCCATCCCGGAGAAAAATGATAAAATCCTGGAAACCCTGCTCAAGGGAATGCTCCTGCGCAGAAAAAGGCGCAGGCAGGAGATAAAGGTGGCCATGCTTCCAGGCGTTACCGAGTTCATGGACCCTGAGAAGACACGCATAGAGCAGGAGTGGGACAATGCCGCCAGAAAGGAGGACAGGCGCTCGCGTGCGCTGTTTGCGCAGATGAGCATCAAGGCGGACGACGTGGCGAAATCCCTCGCCAGGGTGTCGTCAGCTGCAGGTGACTCACAGACTGTGGAGGATTTTGTGCGCACAGCGCTCGAGGTGATCGGCGTACGTGTTGTGGTTGAGAACCGGGACGGACAGGTCATCTACAGATATATATGTGCGGATACCTCACGCAGTCCGGGGCTTGGTCTGCCTGAAAAAGACATGACCTTTGTCTTCTCCCTGCCGGCAAAACGAGGACAGACGTATCTTTCGCGCACGCACCCCTTTGTTGAACAGCTCGCCTCCTGGCTCGTGGAGACAACTCTTGATCCCATGAGCGGCGGGAAGGGGACTCTTTCCCGCTGCGGCGTCATGCGCACAGAACAGGTCAGCAAACGAACTACCCTTTTGCTGTGTCGCTTCCGTTTTCAGATCATCGCCAGGGGAGACATCACAAATACAAATCTCGCCGAAGAATGCGCCATCCTGGCCTTTGCCGGGAGTCCTCAAAATGCCAGCTGGCTGTCTGAGGCTGACGCGCTTTCCCTGCTTCGCGCTGTCCCTGCGCAAAATATCAGCAGCGAACAGGCTGCAGACTGGATTGCCGGCGTGGAAAAGCAGATGGACGCGCTTTGGCCGCATATTGAGCAGTATCAGCAGGAGCGGGCCCAGTGCCTGCACACTGAGCATTGCAGCGTGCGTGCTGTTGCACAGCACAGGGGTCGCGACAAGGTGCAGGTTCAGGGCAAACCGGATATTCTTGGAATCTTTATGTATTTACCGGTTGTAAAGTGAGCGTCATGAGTAGTCAGACACGTTTTAGTTTTCCCAATGTCCAGACCTATGGTCAGCTGCTGCCGTCAGACACGCTGTGGCGCATTATCAGGCGTGACAAAGCCATGCCCGGCCTTGAGGACAAGGATTATCACCTTGTTGCCGGTGAGAGGCTGAACGAGGCCATCAACCGCTCCTGGCAGAAAATGCGCAATGTGTGGCATGACTTTAGCAGGAGCAGGGAGACGCTTTCGCGTGTGGAGAGCGGCACCAGTCAGACGCGGGAAGGACTTCTTCTTCCCCTCTTTCAGGAGCTCGGCTACGGACGCCTTTCGCTGGCAAGGGCCGCAGAGCGCATAGTCACCCTGCCAGACGGCACACAGCAGCGTTTTCCCATCTCGCATTTCAGGGACGAGTCGCCCATCCATCTGGTCAGCTTCCGTCAGTCACTGGACAAGCGGGAAGGGAGCGGCGGCAATGGTCTCAGACAAAGTCCCCATTCCCTTGTCCAGGAATTTCTCAACCTTTCGGACAGGCATCTGTGGGGTTTTGTGTCCAACGGGCTGTCACTGCGCATTTTGCGGGACAATGTCAGCCTGTCGCAGCAGGCCTGCGTGGACTTCAACCTTGCGGGCATCTTCGAGGAGGAATCCTTCAGCGAGTTCGCTCTGCTGTGGATGTGCTGCCATCACTCACGCGTGCACGTCGACAACGAGCCCCCTGAACGCTGCTGGCTCGAGATCTGGAGTAGTGAAGCGCATACCGCCGCTGTCGCAGCCCTGGGAACCTTGCGTAACAATGTCCGGGCCTGCTTGGAAACTCTCGGTCAGGGCTTTATTGAGGCCAATCCCGAGCTGAACAATAAACTGGTGCAGGGCAAGTTGGACAGAATGGATTACTTCCGCCAGCTTTTGCGCCTCGCCTACAGACTGGTGTTCCTCTTTGTCATTGAGGAACGCGATCTACTCCACCCGGCCAGTACCAGCACCAAGGTGCGGGACCGGTACGCCAGATTCTGGTCTCTTTCCCGCCTGCGCGATCTTGCGCAGGTGATCCATGGCTCTGAACATTACGATCTCTGGGAAGGCGTCAAGCTGGTCATGAGGGCTCTTGCCGGGCCCGAAAGCTGCCCTTTCCTCGGAATACAGCCCATGGGCGGCTTTCTCTGGTCCGAAAGAGCCCTGCCGGACATCACCAGTCTCAGACTCAGGAACAGCAGCCTTCTCAAGGCGATGCGCCAGCTCGCCTTCACCATGCTTGATTATCAGCGACGTCCCGTTGACTGGCGACACCTTGGCGCCAGGGAGCTGGGATCCGTGTACGAATCCCTGCTGGAACTGCAGCCGGAAATCAGCGATGCCAGTTTTGTCCTCACCGCGAAAAAGGGCAATGACCGCAAGACAACCGGCTCCTATTATACGCCGGACATGCTCATTGAGCTGCTTCTGGACTCTGCCCTTGAGCCTGTCATCGCCAAAGCCGAGGTCTCTGAAAATCCGGAAAAAGCGCTGCTTACCTTGAAAATCTGCGATCCTGCCTGCGGCAGTGGGCATTTTCTCATTGCCGCAGCCAGACGTGTTGCCAAACGCCTTGCTGTGCTGCGCACGCAGGACAGGGAGCCTTCCCCGCAGGCGCAGCGTCAGGCGCTGCGTGACGTTGTCTCCTGCTGCATCTATGGCATAGACATCAACCCCATGTCCGTCGAGCTTTGCAAACTTGGGCTGTGGATGGAGACATACGAGCCGGGCAAGCCGCTGACCTTTCTCGATCATCGCGTGATTTGCGCCAACACGCTCATAGGAGCGACATCCGAGGCCATAGAGAAGGGCATACCAGAAGGGGCATATACACCTCTTGACGGTGACAACAGAAAGGCCGCCTTTGCCCTGAAAAAAAGAAACATGGGAGAACGCAAAAGGTTAAGCAAGGAGCTTCTGCAGGAATACAAAACAAGCTTCACCCGCCTCAAGGAGACTGTGCGCCCGCTCCATCTCGAGTCCATGCCTGCGGACACAGTTGCCGAAATGGCCAGGCGCGAGGCAGTGTGGCTAGACTGGCGCAAGGCCAATGACCGCATGAAATTCGTCTACGATTTGTGGACTGCCGCCTTTGTGCTGCCTCCGAGGTTTCTTACTGACAAGGAAAAGCCCGAGCTGCCTGATGGCACACCCAATTATTCCGGGGAAATTTTTGGCGTCACCCTGGACACCCTGATACAGTGCGTCAGCAATACTCCCCTGGACAGCGAACTTGTGAAGGCTGTGGAGAATGCGAGCAGGGACTGTCAGTTTTTCCATCTCGAGGTCACCTTCCCTGAGGTCGCAGCAAGGAATGGCTTTGACGTTGTTTTGGCCAATCCGCCCTGGGAACATGATGAATTAAAGGAAAAAGAGTGGTTTACTGCACATAATAGAGAGGATATTGCCTATCTTCCAGGTGATCGCAGAAAACAAGCTATTGAAAATCTCGCCAGCAGGCGAACAGATAGTGATCTGTATACATTGTACCAAAAGGATCTTCGTAATGCGCAAGTAAGACGAAAATTTTATGCCCATAGTGGTAATTTTCCATTATGCGCCCGGGGACGAATAAACCTTTACAGCGTGTTTGCTGAATGGATGCGTTCGTCCATAAACGACACCGGGCGTCTGGGATGCATCGTTCCTTCAGGCATAGCCTCTGACGACACAACCAGGTTATTCTTCCAGGATTTAATTAACAAGGCGAGTCTGTTCAGTCTGTATGATTTTGAGAACAAAGGGATATTCGCTGATGTTGACAGTCGTTTCAAATTCAGTCTGCTCACAGCCTCCTCTGGAAGAGGGCAGGGGGCCGACAAGACCAGCTTTGTGTTTTTTGCGCACGCAAGTGAGGATCTGCGCGATCCAGAAAAAGCTTTTACCCTCAGCCCCCAGGACTTCGAACTCCTAAATCCCAATACCAGAACCTGCCCCATTTTTTGCAGCACCAGAGACGCAGCACTCACCAAGGCTGTGTATCGGCGTGTTCCCGTACTGCTTCGCAAGGGGGAGACTGGCAGGAGCATGGAATGTAATCCATGGGAATTACAAGTCTCTCAGGGCTTATTCAATATGACTACTGGCTCCGCATTGTTCCGCACAAAGGTGCAGCTGGAGCAGGACGGATGGACGCTCAATGGCAATGTGTTCACTAAGGGCTCTGGTGCCGGCGCCATGACATGCCTGCCATTGTACGAAGCCAAGATGATACACCAATTTACCCATCGCTGGAGCACTTATACAGCCAGTAGCCGGAATGCGGGCACAACACGCGATGTGTCTCTAGAGGAGTTGCGCAATGCCGAATTTTACGTGCAGCCAAGGTACTGGGTAGCGGAGAGCGAGGTGCGTGAAAAGCTGCAGCAGCGGGGATGGCCGCATGAATGGCTGATGGGATGGAGAGATATTACCAATGTAACCAATCGGAGAACAATTATTGGGACAGTCTTTCCCCTGTGTGCTGTGGGTCACAAGCTTCCTCTCTTCTTTGTCAATGCGGAGAACGTCCCGGCTCTGCAGGCCATGCTCGCGTCATTTGTGGCGGATTATTGCTGCAGGCAGAAACTGGGGGGGACGAGTCTTAGCTTTAACTACCTGTATCAGATCCCCATACTCACACCCCAATGCTTTGCGTCTGACACATGCTGGCAGCCAGGGGTCCCTTTGAAGGAATGGATACGCCAGCGTGTTGTGGAGCTTGTCTACACTGCAGAGGACATGCGGCCCTTTGCGCGTGACATGGGCTTTGAGGGAGAGCCCTTGGGCTGGGATCAGGCCTGTCGCTTTCAGCGTAGGGTCGAGCTTGACGCTGCCTTCTTCCACCTCTACCTGCCGGCCAACACAGATGGGACATGGAAGCAGGCGGACGGGGAGACGCAGGAACAATATAACGACCTTGTGGCGCTTTTTCCGACACCGCGGCACGCAGTCGAATACATCATGGAGACCTTTCCCATAGTCAGGAACAAAGACATCGAACGCTTTGGCACCTATCGGACCAGGGATGCCATTTTGAAGACGTACGACGCCTTTGCGGCCTCTGCTGCCGCATATAGCCAGAGATGAGCTGGCAGATAAACAGTCGTGTCGGGTGCCTTCTGAGTTTTTTGGGGGAATGGGCAGGGTATTGTCCCCATGCTCCGGACACCGGGCCTGACAGACTGAAGATACCAGGGACAGGCATGGCGAGGAACAGAAGAAGGGCCTCATTGGCAGAACACCACACGCCGTTATGTCGCGACAGCTTGCATGCCTGTGTCCCGCTCTACTGATGCGTGGCGCCCCCTGCAAGGACAGCCTGCCGCATTATCGCCCAGGCTGGAGAGCAGGCTGCCTTGCCACAGGCTGACAACACAACTGTCAAGCGACAGCAAGTTTTCATCAGGATCCTCCATATGCTGCAGGAGGGTCCTTTTTTATTGGGGCATTCCCGGCCTTGCAGGATAAGGCAGAGTGCCTGACAAGGTGCATGAGGTCGCCTTGTCAGGCAGTGCCTTCTGCCTGTGCGTCCTGACAGGAGGGAAAGGGGCAGGGTGCTCAGACAGATTGTGGCAGTCGCAGGCAGCGCTGCCTTCAAAAGCGGCCATGCGTCTGGCAGCTGCTGTATTGTCTCAAACAAAAAATCGGAGATGTGCGAAACAGCATTGACAGGGCGTATTGTTTCTGTATAATAAACTCGTAGTTCATGATATCGAACCAAGCAGCTTTGCAAACGACAAAACTTTGCTTTAGACATAGCGGATCCCATTTGACACAGGGCTATTCCCCCCCCACCTCCAAAGCAAGGGCATCGTTGTGAAAGCAAATGAAAAATATCTTGTTCCGGCACTGATTCGCGCCAGTCGTATTCTTGAGCTTGCCGCAGACAGGGGCAGCATCTCCTTCGCGGACATACAGAGCGAACTCAACCTTTCCAAATCCAGCGCCTACTCGCTCATCCAGACGCTCCTGCATGTCAACTGGCTGCGCAGGGCACGTGAAAACAACCGCTACTCTCTCGGCCTGCAGCTGTTTTCATGGGGCAACAAGGCGCTGGCAAGCGTGGATATACGCGATGAAGCCATGCCCATTTTGCGGCAGCTTGTGGACAAGGTGAATCAGACCTGCCATCTCGGCATTCTGGAAGGGACGGAAGCTGTCTACCTGGCCAAAGTAGACTGCTCATCCAATCTGATTGTTCGTTCCTGGGCAGGAAAAAGGCTTGATCTCCAGCCGAGCGCCATGGGTAAGGTTCTTCTCGCATGGAAAAGCGAGGATGAGGTGCGGGCCATTCTCAAGAGAAACAAGCCGCAGAGATACACAAGTCGCGCCATCATGGATATTGACGCGTTCATTACCTATCTCGAAGAGGTTCGAAAAAACGGTTACGCTTGTGACGACAGGGAAACGACAGAGGACGTGTTCTGCATAGCTGCGCCCGTTTTTTCCGCCTTCGAAAACGACGTTGTGGCCGCAATCAGCATTTCCATCCCCTACGTGGAATTTCAGCAGAGCGAGATACCGGTTCTGCGTGAGGCTGTCTGCGAGGCTGCGCAGCAACTTTCCCGGAACCTTGGTTACGCCAGTGAAACGCAAGGAGAGCAAGATGGAGGAACATCCACTACGTAGTGCACGCTGGTACTGCCAAAAAAGCATGCGCGGATCAGCGCATCGTCAGCGCACCATGCAGCTTGGCTATCGGCGCAAGGATTTTGTCGGCAAGCCCGTGGTGGGCATTATCAACAGCTGGGATGACTTCTCGACCTGTCACGGGCATCTGCGTCAGCGGGCTGAGGACGTCAAGCGCGGTGTCTGGATCGCGGGTGGTTTTCCTGTGGAAATCCCTGTGCTCGGACTTGGCGAGGTCATGACCAAGCCTACGACCATGTACTACCGCAACCTGCTGGCCATGCAGGTGGAGGAGATGACACGCGCCCATCCTGTAGACGGCGTGGTCCTTATGGGCGGCTGCGACAAAACGACAGTGGGCATGATCATGGGTGCCTTGAGCGTCGATCTGCCCATGATTTTTTTGTCAGCCGGACCCATGCTGAACGCCCACTGGCGCGGATTGCGCATAGGCGCAGGCACCCATACCCGGAAATACTGGGACGAATTGCGCGCCGGGACCATCAGCGAGGCTGACTGGGAGGACCTGGAAGGCAGCATATGCCGCTCACACGGGACCTGCAACACCATGGGAACGGCCTCAACCATGACCTGCATCGTGGAAGCCATGGGACTGGCCCTGCCGGGTTCGGTGACCATTCCCGCGGTTGATTCCGCCCACCCGCGACTGGCCGCAGACTGCGGAGAGCACATGGTGGCCATGATCAGGGAAAACATGCGTCCTTCCACCTGGATTACCCGCGAACATTTTCTTAACGCCGTGACCGTTTTCATGGCGCTGGGAGGCTCCACAAACGCCGCTGTACACCTGCCGGCCATGGCAGGACGCTGCGGCGTTTCCATTTCCCTGGATGATATGGACGCCCTGTCCCGCAAAGTGCCTGTGCTTGTCGACATGCTTCCCTCCGGGCGCTTTCTCATGGAGGACCTGCACTACGCTGGCGGCCTGCCAGCTGTGATGAAGCAGCTTGAGCCCTTCCTGTATCTGGACTGCCGCACAGTCAGCGGCAAAACCGTCGGAGAAAACATTGCTGACGCGAAGATCTGGAACAGTGAAGTAATCCGCACCCTGGACAATCCCAAAGACAGCAGTGGCTCACTGGCCGTCCTGCGCGGCAACCTGGCGCCTGATGGAGCAGTCATCAAACCAGGTGCCGTAGCAGCGCACCTGCGCCGCCACACGGGAAAGGCCGTGGTGTTTGAAAATTATCCCGATCTCGCAGCGCGTATTGACGATCCCAGTCTCCCTGTAGACGCGGATTCCGTTCTTGTACTGAAAAACGGCGGCCCCAGGGGAGCGCCTGGCATGCCGGAGTGGGGGGCTCTCCCCATTCCCAGAAAACTGCTGGCCCAGGGCGTGCGTGACATGGTGCGCGTATCGGACGCACGCATGAGCGGCACCCATTTCGGCGCCTGCGTGCTGCACGTGGCCCCTGAATCCGCTGTAGGCGGCCCCCTGGCCCTGGTTCGTGACGGAGACATGATTACCCTGGACGTAGACGCACGTCTGCTTGAGCTCCATGTGGACGAAGAGGAGCTGGCACGCCGCCGCAGAGAGTGGGTTGCACCAGCGCAGACCGTGAGACGCGGCTACGGTGTTCTTTTCAGGCAGCACGTCATGCAGGCACCGCAGGGCTGCGACTTCGACTTTCTGAGAGGCTCCTCTCCCGACGAGGAGCCGGACATCTATTAGAAAACGGC
>CAZJPT010000007.1:0-4350 GCA_964547835.1 uncultured Desulfovibrio sp. | reverse complement strand
AGAAAACGGCTAGGAAACGGCAAAAGAGCGTGCCCCTTGTGAATGAGACAGGGCTGACAGACCGGACGCGATCATGGCGCATTTTTGTCAGACGCTGTTCCACATGCTCCTGCCCGGGAATGGATGATGCGCCGGGCCTTACGGCAGACACTGTCGTTTCCCCCTCAAAAAAAGCGCTGCCCCGGCCGCACGGACAGTGCATACGCCAAAGCGGCAGCCTGACGGACATGCCATGCCGGCGGGTCTCACGCCTGTACGCTTGAAAAAGCAGATTCAAAAAAAGCGCAGGGCGCAATCATCCCCGGTATGGCAAAACCCCACTAACTTTTTAACATGCTTATGAGTGTGCCATGAATATGTTTTTTCAAAGTGTCGCCAGCAAACCTCAGTTTGGTACATGGGTGATGAGCGGCAGCCCGGTTATTACTGAAGTGCTCTCCTGCGCCGGCTTCGACTTTCTTGTGCTCGACGCTGAACATGGTCCGAGTTCCATTCAGGGACTTTTGCACCAGGTATACGCCATAGAGTCAAGGAAACACGGCCAGGTGCAGATCATCGTGCGCTGCCCGGGCCATGATCCCGTCTTTGTCAAACAGGCCATGGACATTACCGGCGTGGAAAATTTCATGTTCCCCATGGTGGCAGACACGTCCCAGGCTGAGGATCTGGTGGCTGCCTGCCGCTACGCCCCTGAAGGCATACGCGGATTTGCCAGGATGATTCGCACATCCCAGTTCGGTCTTGAAGCAGGCTACACCCGTGACGCCCGCAACAGAGTCGGCATCATTGCCCAGGTGGAAACCCCGGAGGCACTGGAAAATGCCGTCTCCATAGGCAGAGTCGACGGTATCAATTCCGTCTTCATCGGCCCTGGCGATCTGTCCGTCGCCATGGGCGTGGATAAAGGTATGGGGGACGAAAAATTCAAGGCCTTTGTTGGCGAGCACGTCAGCCGCTGCGCCAAAGCCGGTGTCACCATAGGCACGGTACTGCCCACACCGGAACTGGCCCGCTGGTTCCTGGAGCAGGGCGGCAGTTATGTGGCCATTGCCAGCGATCTCGCCTTCCTTCTCAACAACTCCCGTGCGGCGCTTGCTGCCATGAAAGCGTGACGTGCCAACCCGGCACAGCGATCGCCCCCGTCCATGCCAGGGCCCCGGGCCGCGAGACAGCGTCCCGGGGTCGCAGACAAGTTTTAGGAGGCTGTTATGCGTCATCTGTCTGTCATGTTACTTGCCGTTTTCCTGTTTTGCGCTGTTGTGCCGTCACAATCTCTGGCTGCCTGGCCAGACGGGAAAACCATCACCATGGTGGTGCCTTTTGCCGCGGGCGGCAATTCTGACATCGTGGCCCGCGCCTTGATCCCCCAGCTTGAAAAGGTTCTCAACACACGCGTCGTTGTCCGCAATGTGGGCGGCGGTGCCGGGACCCTGGGTGCTGCTGAGGTGGCCAAGGCAGCCCCTGACGGGCTGACCATAGGCTACCTGCCCACAGGGCCGTACCTGATACAGCCGCTGCTGCGCAATCTTCCCTATACATCGGAAAGCTTCACACCCATCGGCCTTGTCACCAACACGCCCTATGTCTTCATGGTTTCCGAAAAGTCACCCTTCAAGACACTGGAAGATGTCCGCAAGGCCGTAACAAAGGATCCTGACAAATACGCCATTGGTTCCTCTGGTCCCGGAACCATGCCGCACCTGGCTTCCCTGGCCATGATCACATCTCTTGGGGGCAAGGTGAAGCACATTCCCGACCGCAGCACGGCTGAAGGCATGAAGTCGCTGGCCGGAAACGTTGTGCAGTTCTTTTCGGACACAGTGACCCTCATCCGCATGTTTGATGTTCGTCCCCTGGGCATTTTCAGCGAGACACGCTTTCCCTCCTATCCTGATCTGCCGACCATGAAGGAACAGGGCTATGATCTCGAGTTCTCCATCTGGGGTGCCGTCTTCGCCCCTGCCGGCCTCAGCGGCGAGGAGCAGCAGAAGCTGACGGAAGCTGTGCGTGAGGCAGTAAACAGTCCTGAGTTCACAGAGATTGCCAGAAAGAACGACATCATGGTGCAGCATCTTGAAGGGGAAGCCCTGGTCAAATTCTGCGAAGATGAGAAAGTGAAGGCACAAAAGATGGTGGATGAATTCGGGCTGGCCAGAAAGTAGGAGCTGGTACATGCGTCACGCTATTCCAACATGCTTCTACGCGCTTCTCTTTGTTGCTGGCGTACTCCTGTTCATTCACACAGGCTCGGACATCTATCCGGAGTACAGCCGCGATGAAAACATGCTCTACCCGAGGTTCATCCTCGTGGCCTGGGTCCTGTGCGCTGGCTGGGCCATGTTGAGAAGCTTCCGCCATGGTTCCGGCGAGACGAGTCAGATCAACATGAAGGCCTTTGCCATTGCTTCCCTTGTTTCAGGCGGCTATCTGATCCTGCTGGTTCCGTTGGGATTCTGGATTTCCTCCGTGCTCTTCTTCATCGGCTACGGTCTGGCCCTGGGCTTTCGCCGCTGGGGAATCCTCATTGTCAGCGCCATTGCCGTCACAGGCATATTCTGGTGGCTGTTTGAGGGCTTCCTCGCTATTCCCCTGCCCAGGGGAATACTTGCCTGATGATTCCGACGGGCGGGAAGACCGCGACATTGTTCATCCCGTCCGTCAGCTTCATTCTATGCTGGAGTGAACATGGATTTTGAACTGCTCTCACAATCGGTCAGTCTTGCCATGGCGCCCATTTCCCTGCTCTCGGTTCTCATAGGAGCCCTCTGGGGGGCGCTCATCGGGGCTCTTCCGGGCCTTGGGTCAGCCATTGCCATCACCATGGTGCTGCCCTTTACCTACGCTATGCCGCCTGTGGCTGCCATTGCCCTGGTCATGTCCATATACTGCAGCTCAGTGTACGGGGGCTCCATATCAGCCATCTTGCTCAACACGCCTGGAACGCCGCAGTCCGCGGCTACCTGCTTTGACGGTTTTCCCATGGCAAAGCAGGGGCGGGCAGGGGAGGCGCTGGGCTGGGTGACCATTGCCTCGGTTATTGGCGGTCTTTTTTCCTGCATCGTCCTCATCCTGACCGGACCGCAGCTGGCGTCCCTTGCCCAGAATTTTGGACCTCTGGAAACGTCGGCGCTTATTCTCATGGCGCTGACCTGCATTGCCGGCGTCTCGCGGGGCAGCATGGCACCAGGTCTGCTTGCCGGCTGCATAGGACTATTTCTCGGGTGCATTGGCTCAGATCCCATGAGCGGCGACATGCGCTTCACCTTCGGCTTTTTTCAACTTGAGGGCGGCATTGACCTCATCGCTGTTGTGGTAGGTATCTTCGCCCTGACGGAGGTGCTGGCCCGCGCCTGGGAAGTGGGCACAGACGGAACTCTCATCAAGTACGACGGAATACGCTTTGCGCCGTGGCATGCGTGGAAGGCCCGCCTTGGCACCCTGATCAAAAGCTGCCTTATCGGCACAGGTGTCGGTATCCTGCCTGGCACCGGAGCGGCTACAGCCTGTTTCATCAGCTACGCCGAGGCCAAGCGCTCGGCTCCCCAGAAAGCTGATTTTGGCAAGGGGGAACCGGCTGGTATCATTGCCTCTGAGGCCAGCAACAACGCTGTTACCGGCGGAGCTCTGGTGCCGACACTGGCGCTGGGCATTCCCGGCGACTCAGTGACCGCCATCATGATGGTGACCCTCGTCATGCACGGCATGACACCCGGCGTGCGCCTGATGAAGGATAATCCGGACACTGTCATGGCGACCTTCATCATGCTTTTCATTGCCAATCTGCTCATACTGCCCGTGGGCATCCTGGTTTCCCGCCTCTTTGCCCAGGTCCTGCGTCTACCCGAGGCCCTGCTCATGGGTGGCGTCGTCATCCTCTGCACGCTCGGCACCTACGCGAACCGCAGCAGCGCCTTTGACCTGGTGGTCACGCTGCTGGCCGGACTGCTCGGCTGCGCCATGCGTCGTTTTGGTATGCCCATAGCCCCCCTTGTCATTGGCTTTGTTTTAAGCAATCAGCTTGAGATCAGCTTGCGGCAAAGTCAGCTTGTGACCAACGGGGACATAACGCAGCTTGTGCACTATCCCGTGGCCATTGGCCTGCTCCTGCTGACGGCCACCATACTGGTCTTCCCATTTATACGTTCGCTGAAGGAGCGCCGCACCCGTAGCGGCAGTGCACAGTAACGACATGTACCAGGGCTTCACGGCCCAGGTGCTCCATAATGATACGCACAGTCAGGAGAGCATTGATGCGCAATCTACACGATCCCGCTTTGTTTCAGACGCGGAACTATGTTGGCGGCCAGTGGACAGACGCCGATTCCGGGGCGACCATGTCAGTCACCAACC